>JASHSG010000228.1 GCA_030040935.1 Acidobacteriaceae bacterium
TGCACCTGAATTTCTGGCGCGGCGTTCTGGCCATCGCCCTCTGGCCTTACTACATCGGCGTCCACGCCGCTCCGCTCGTGCACTGACCGCGTCGCCTCTCCGCCCCCTTTGACCGTTCATCCGCCTGCTGTAGCATGATCTTTGCCCGGCGCCAGAACGTTCTCGCCGCGGAGATTCCGGATGAAGTCTTACGGCGAGCCATGGCGAAGCATCCTTCGATTGCTCCCACCGATGGTTCTCGCCTGCCTGGCTGCTTGCGGCGGGGGAAGCAGCACAGGCGGTGGTGGAACCGGTGGCGGCGGAACCGGCGGAGGCGGCGGAGGTTCCCAGCCAACCACCAAATATGTCGCGGTATTCGATTCGAATTGCCGGGTGATGATCTTCGATTTCCCTCTCAGCAGCGGCATGAACGCCAGCGCGGAGCTCGGTGAGGCCGACTTCACGCATCAATGCAGCTCGAGCGGGGTCACAGGCCAGAGTGAAATTGGCTCAGATTTCGGCGGCGGCGTTGTCTTCGATTCGTCCGGCAATCTCTACGTTGCCGATACAGCCGATAACCGCGTCTTGCAGTTCGTGCCGCCATTCACGAGCGCGATGAATGCCAGCCTGGTGATTGGACAAAGCAATTTCACGAGCTTCAATATCTCCACCTCGGCCACCGGCCTGATCTATCCGATAGGGGTCGCTCTCGATGCCGACGGCGACCTTTGGGCTGCAGACAGCGGGAACAACCGGATTATGGAGTATAAGCCGCCGTTTTCTTCCGGCATGGCCGCATCCGTCGCCATCGGAGCCTCCAGCACCGCAACGGCAGGCGTGGTTTGTAATTCGCCCTCAGACGCAACGCAGAATAATGTTTGCCAGCCGCTCTTGTTGGCTTTTGATTCCAGCGGTAACCTTTGGGTCGCGGATTCCGGATTCAATCGCGTTCTCCAGTTTGTTCCGCCCTTTTCTTCCGGCATGGCGGCCAGTCTGGAGTTGGGCCATGCCGCCGGCGCGACGGCATTCACATCCGGCCAGGCGAATGACGGCGGAAGCGTTTCGGCGAGCGTGCTCGATGGTCCCTCGGGGATTCAATTCGACTCGCACGGAAATCTATGGGTGGTCGACAGCGGCAACAACCGCGTTCTGGAATATGCTTCTCCATTCGCCAGCGGGATGTCCGCAACCCTTGTCGTGGGCCAGTCCGGCCTCACCGCACACGCATCCTCGCCCATCTCACAAAGCAGCCTGGATGCGCCTGTGGGCGTGGCTTTCGACGCCAGCGCCGACCTCGTCGTAACCGATCAGGGAGACAACCGCCTCTTGCTCTTCGCGCCTCCATTCGCCAGCGGCATGAGCGCCACGACAGTGCTTGGCAGCTCGAGCTTTACCTCCGCCGGCAGCGGTTCCGCCGCTCAGGACACCCTTTTGTATCCACTCGGCGTAGCGACTTTCTAACTCACCCCGCCCAACTCTCGTGTCTATTCTCTTTTCCCAGTTCTGTATCCCCTTGCTCCCCTGGTCCCCCGGTCCCTGTTTTTCAGATTCCCGCGTACCACGCGTATCCATACTCGGGATCGACCGAGCCCAGCCCCTTGCCGAACTTCTTGATGTCATCGGTTGCGGTAATGTGCGTGATGAACTTCAGACTCTTGTAGCCGAGCTGCCGCGGCACCCGCAGCCTCAGCGGCCCGCCAAAAGGCACCGGCAGATCGCCATCGTTCATGCCCATGGTCAGCAACGTCGAGGGGTCCATCGCGTCGCCAATATCCATGCTCTCCCACGCCTGCTTCTCCAGCGATGCGTAATACACAACATAGCGCGTCTGGGGCAGCACGCCCGCTTCACGCAAGACAGACGACAGCGGCGTCCCAATCCACTCCGCGATGTACGACCACCCCTCCTCGCACGCCACTTCGGTGATTTGGCTTCGCGCCGGCATCGCCTTCAGGTCGGCGAGCGAAAGCACCAGCGGATGCGCAACCGTTCCATCGACCACCAGCCGCCAGTCTCTGAATCCGTACGCCTCCAGCTGCTTGAACTCGGCGCTCGGCTTCGCAATCGCGTTGGCAAACGGATCCTTTGAAATCATGCTCCGCGGAAATTCGCGCACCGGCTTGTGCACGGTCAGCAGCCTCTGGCAGGCATAGGTCAGCGTCTCGCCCGGCCCGTAGACCCCGCCATCATCCGGTGGAATCAAGCCGTAGCGCTTCGCGAGGCGGTCTGCCACGGCCAGGCCTCCAACGCCCGCCGCAACCGCGGCGCCTCCATAAATCAGCTTGCGTCGCGTGATCTTGTTCATCGGCCCTCCGCGGAACTTCGCATGCTGCCCGAGATCATGGCCCAGACGCGGCGCCAGAATCCTGCCAGCGCCACCATCGTCACGTGCGCAATCAGAAACAGCACCAGGAGCACGGAATCGATCATGTGAATCGTCCGCGCCGATTGCCGCCCGCCCAACAGCGCCGCCGTCCACGGCAACGCAGCCGTAAAAGTCGGCGACATCGCCAGCCCCGTCCAGATCACCAGCGGAAACAAAACGAAAATCACAACAACATACGCTGTCCGCTGCAGCACATTATAGGAGCCGTCTTCCTCGCTGCCCGGCGGCTTGCGCCGCAGATACAGCGCAATCCGGTTGCGATAGGCGCGCCAGTTCCAGTCGCGCCTCTCGGGAATCAGGTTCTTCCAGAAATGTCCCGTGACCACTCCGTAAATTCCATACACCAGCGCCGTCAGAACCGCTACCCATGCTGCCTCAAAGTGCAGATAACGGCTCCATCCATTCTGGTCGGGCATCACGTAGCCGTATCCGGTGGGCACCGTATCGCGCGAGGCGGGAATGGGAATCACGAACAGCGGCTTGGTGTTCACGTTTCCCACTTCGCCCCAGTAGAACCGCGGGTGCGAAATCACAATCTCTCCGCCGGTGATCGCCAGCGCAACGAAAGCCACAAACGTGAGCCAGTGCGTCACTCGCACCACTCCGGAGTGGCGCCGGGTCTTCGTCCCTTCAAGCTGCTGAACCGCCGGCACGCGGCCAGAGTAGCATGTCTCGTATAAAAACGCTCGTTTGATCGCCCCGATCCCTCTCCGTAGAATTCCGCCCGCATCCGTGCCGGCTCGTGTCATGCTGGGGAGCAGCATATGCGGTCAATGCCTCACGTCGATTCGAAATCCCCGGGTCTCTGGCAAAAGACGCCGCCCAGGTACGTGGTCATCTTCTTGCTCGCGGTCTTCTTCCTTTTCGCAAGCATCGGATTTGTCCTCGACGTCATGGACATGGCCCGGCAGTCCCTCTTGCATTTCGCTCTCTCCGTAGTGCTGATCGGGCTTTTTGCCGCCACTTACGCCGTCACAGGTATTACCCTTCGCCAACGGTGGTGGATGGGCTGTACCGTAATCTTCCTTGTCCAGAACGTTTGCATGGGGCTCCTCGCCAACTGGCTGCCCGATGCGCCACCGATCAAGCAACTCAATTCCGTCCAGCTAAGTCACTTCCATAACCGGCTCGTGTTCGACGGAGTGTCCGCGATCATTTCGGTCGTCCTCGGATACATCGGCTTCATCATTGTTTCGATTGCGGAGGCTCGCCGGCGCATCCGCCTTGAAACCGAGAAGGCCGCGATAGAAAGCGAACTCGCGGCCGCTCGCGAAATCCAGCGGATCATGGTTCCCGAGGAGCCTCCGCCCACTCCCGGCTACGCGATCGAGAGCATCTACCGCCCTGCTGCCCAAGTTGGCGGAGACTTCTTCCAGGTCATCCCGCTCAGCGGCGGTCAAACCCTTGTCGTCATCGGCGACGTCAGCGGCAAGGGGATCAGCGCAGCTATGATCGTCTCCATGCTGATCGGCATGCTGCGCACCCTCAGCGGTCTTACCACCGATCCCAGTCAGATTTTGGTTGAGCTCAACAACGCGCTTTTTGCGCACGAGCACTCCGGCTTCGTGACTTGCCAGGCAGTGCGCCTCGACCCTTCGGGCAGCGTCACCGTCGCCAACGCCGGTCATCTGCCGCCCTGGCTTAATGGAGTTGAGCTTGCATTCTCCGGGTCCGAACCGCTTGGCGTTCTCGCGTCAGTCACGCCGGAGCAAACCGTTTTAGAAATGCGCGCCGGCGATCGCCTGATCCTTCTCACCGATGGCGTCGTGGAGGCACGCGACTCGCAAGGTGTTCTATTCGGCTTCGACCGCACGCAGACTGTTTTGCGCCAGGAAGCGTCCCCGCTCGCTCTTGCCGAGGCCGCGATTCATCACGGACAGGATGACGATTTGACGGTGATCTCCGTTCTCTGCAACGCCTCGCAGACCAGTCCAGCCCGGAGAACACTTTGATGCGCATCGCAAGCCCAGGCCATGCTGCCTTCGCGATCATGATGATCGTGCTCGGTGCCCTGGGCTTTTTCCATCCTGAGCTCGTCTCCCTTTGGAACCCCATTTCGGTCAATGTTCCCGCACACGACTTTCTCGTCCACCTCATCGCCGTCATCTCTTTGGCTTCCGGCGTAGGTCTGCTTGTTCATCCCATAGCGGGTATCGCCGCGCGCTTGCTTCTCACCACTCTTCTGCTGTGGTTGCTGCTGATGCGGTTATCAAACTTTTTCTTTCAACCGGTCTTCGCAGCTTGCTGGTCCGTGTTCCCCCTCCTGCTCATGGTGGCTGCAGCATGGGTTCTATATGTATGGTTCGCAGTCGGCCGGGATCGCAACCATCTCAGCTTAATCAGCGGCAACAACGGCCTGCGCATCGCGCATTTCCTCTATGGACTTTCCTTGATCTTCTTTGGCATCGCCCATTTCGTCGACGTAAAAGACACGCTTTCCCTCATCCCCCATTGGCTGCCGGGTCACCTATTCCTGGCGTATTTCACGGGATGCGCTTTTATCGCAGCGGGCCTCGCAACTGTTACCGGTATCTGCGCGCGGCTGGCGGTTACACTCTCAACCATTCAACTCGCATTGTTCCTGTTCCTGGTGTGGATACCTATTGTGGCGAAAGGGTCGAACGACCCGTTCCAATGGAGTGAGACGATCTTGAATGCGGCCCTGTGCGCTGGCGCCTGGGTGATGACTGATTCCTACCGAGACGGGGTCGCGGCTGCGGGCCGGGGCTAGCTCTTCAGCAACCCTTCTACCAACGCTTCCCACTCATCGTCGAACGTAGACCGCTTGAACTTGCGACCCGCGCGCTTGTACCAATACTCTGCGTTCCACTCCACGCCCTCTTTGCGATGCAGGTAGGCATGCACCGCCATGGCGTCTGGCGTTTCGAGGTCGTCGACCATCCCATGCGCGCGCGCCCAGTCGCCCTTCGCATCCCACCACAACGCCGCCAGCGGCGCAGGCAAGCCCTCCGGCGGCTCACCCGAACCCAGGGTCGCGCGGAATTCATCAGCCGTCATGGATTGCTTGTACCATTCGACCCGCAGAGGCGCAACGGCTATGTGCTTCGGGCAGCGGTCGATAACCTGTGATTTGGATCACTTTCGCGAAGATTCATCTCAGCTACAAACAAGTCATCCTTCCGATGAACCGATTGAAGGATCCACCAGGCGGCTGGAGCGTTTTAGGAAACGCAGTGAGTCAAAACCGATGACGCAAAGTCGACGCGACATCAGGGAGCGGTGACCTGCACGGCAGAGTTGACTCCACGCTATCTCCTAAAACGCCAGTCGGGAGGGTTGAGGATACGGCGATTTGTTGCCCGTATCCCGGAGGTCAGGTCATGGGAATATTCCGGCCCGAAATCCCCCAAATGCCCGATTGCGGCCACAGCCAATTTGGCCGTATACTGAATTACGACCATTCCGGTCGTAGTTCTGTGCCACCCCGCCGTTTCGGGCGGCACAACAGGATTCGTCAGGTGAGCGTGCTCAGCGATTTGACGGTTGGCGAAAGCGGGGTCCTGGTCGCCCTCGACTTGCCCGAAAACGTCCAGAACCACCTCATGCACATGGGTTTCGTCCCCGAAGCTGAAGTTACTGCCCTGCGCCGCGCTCCCGCCGGCGACCCCACCGTATATCAGGTCGACGGCCTGGAAATCGCACTCCGCCATGAAACTGCATCGGCCATCCATGTCCGGCCCGCTGAACGCGCCGCCCCAGACCTCGAATCGACCGAATCTCGGCTGGCCGAGGCCACGCGATGAACGCCTGCTGCGACACGCCGGTTTTTGAGCCGCCGCAGGCGCCGGCAGCCGGCTCGCTCCGCACAGTTGTTCTTATCGGACCGCCCAACTCGGGCAAGTCCACGCTCTTCAACAAGCTCACCGGCCTGCGCCAGAAGGTGGCCAACTACCCCGGCGTGACCGTCGAGCAGCGCATGGGTCTGATGGCCGGCGTGGGCCGCGAAGATCTCACCCTCATCGACTTGCCCGGCATCTACTCGCTCACGCCTTACTCCGAAGATGCGCGCGTAGCCGTGAACGTGCTTCGCGGGCGCATGCCCGGCACGCCTAAACCCGATGCTGTTCTTTTGGTTTTGGACTCGCTGCATCTGACCCGCCAACTGATGCTCGCCGCGCCCGTCCTCGCCGTCGGGCTGCCTACGCTTGTGCTGCTCAATATGTCCGATCTGATGAAGGCGCGCGGCGGCCAAATCGACACGCTCAAGCTGGCGCGCGAGCTCGGCGCCCCCGTCGCGCTCATCAGCGCCGTCCATGGCGTCGGCATCGACGCCGTGCCGCTGTTTCTCAACCAGCAGACCGGTCACGGCGCCCGCTCCAGGCCGCTATCGCTGCCCGTCGTGGGCAATGCGGAGAGCACACACTCCTGGGCCGCGCAGGTGAGCCGCAAGACCGGCTACCGGGCCCCGCTTTCGGCCGAGAACACGCGCAAGATCGACAACGTTCTTCTGCATCGCCTCTGGGGACCCCTGCTCTTTCTGGTGGTCGTAATGGGCGTGTTCGAAGTGGTCTTCGCGCTCGGCCAACCGCTCTCCAACGGCTTCAGCGACCTGCTGGCACGCGCGGGCGAAATTGCTCGTCCGCTCATCCCCCTCGGCTGGCTGCAATCGCTTTTGCTGGACGGCGTCTGGAAGGGTGTTTGCTCTGTGCTCGTCTTCCTGCCGCAGATCCTGCTCCTCTTCCTCTTCATCGGAATCCTTGAGGATTCCGGTTATCTCGCGCGGGCGGCGCTGATCGCCGACCGCGTTATGCGGACAATTGGCCTGAATGGCAAAGCCTTCATCCCGCTTCTCTCCGCGTACGCCTGCGCCGTGCCCGCCATCATGGCCACGCGCACCATTGAAAACAAGCGTGACAGGCTCGCGACAATTCTCGTCACGCCCTTTATGACTTGCTCCGCCCGCCTGCCTGTCTATCTGCTGCTGATCGCCGCCTTCATTCCGAACGTCTACTATCTCCACGGAGTCATCGGCCTGCGCACCCTCGTCATGCTTGGGCTCTACGTGGCCGGCTTCGTCGCGGCGTTCACGACCGCGCGTCTGCTCAAAAGCTCTATTCTCCGCTCCAGCGATACGCCCTTCATCCTGGAGCTGCCGCAGTACCGCATGCCCACTCTTTACACGCTCGGCCTGCGCCTCATGGACCGCGCCCGCATCTTCATGCGCACTGCCGGAACCATCATCGTCGGCGTCACCCTGGCTCTTTGGGTGCTCGCGCATATGCCGGTCATCGAGACCGCATCGGGCGCGCTCACCGCGCCCGGACTCGCCCAGAGCGTCATCGGCCGCCTTGGCCACTTCATCGAGCCGGCCATCGCCCCGCTCGGCTTCAACTGGAAGATCGGCATCGGACTGCTCTCGAGCGTGCTGGCGCGCGAAGTTATGGTCAGCACGATGGGGACGCTCTACGGCGCCGACCCAAGCACGCAGGCGCTCAGCCTGCAGACCGCTCTCCACCACGACATGACTTTGGGCGGCGCGCTGGCTCTGATGATCTTTTTCGCCTTCGCCATGCAGTGCACTTCGACGATCGCCGTGGTTCGCCGCGAAACCAATAGCTGGCTTTGGCCGGCGGCGCAGTTTCTCTACATGCTGGCCCTAGCCTACGGCGCGGCTTTCGCCGTGAACCACATCGTTACGGCCCTCTTCGGCTGAGGGCATCCTTGCCCAGAGGTGCCACACTGAGAAAGTCCCGCCTCGGCTGGACAGAGTCGAAGGATCTGCCGTTGCTTTTCTGGAGCGTGACCGCGCGAGTTTGGCGCTCCGAGCAGTCTCGCCCCTCCGCGCTCGGCCCTTGCGGCCTCGCGCCGAAAGCATCGTCCCCCAGGTTTCTAGGTTCCGTGTCCCTCAGGCCCTCGCCCGTGCGTCCCGAGTCCCCGCACCTGGCGCACCCTCACAGCGTGCGCCGATATTCGACAGTGAAGGCGAAATCCAGGCTCGGATGAGCCCCGGCTTAGCGGTGTCTGCCGTGTCCGCGACTGCAGCTTAAACCGGCAGCCCGATGCAAGAGGGTGCGTCAGATTCCTGGATACGGATGACGATGCGGATCTGAAACGACGGGGCGCCGGCGCGAACGAAGCCAAATTAGCTATAGCGGAGCCAGCGAAGGATTTCAGGCAGGGTGGCCCGCTTGCCGTACATGAGGATGCCAACGCGGTAGAAGCGGGAGGCGAACCAGATGACGGCCCAGATGCTGAAGACCATAAGTGCGAGGGACATAACGAGCTGCAGCCAGGGATAGGGTGCGGAGAGCATGCCGATACGAGGGACCATGACCAGGGGGGCGGTAGGAGGAAAGAGAGAAGCGGCGATGACCCAGGGCGAGTTGGGGTTGTTAAGCAGGAAGGGAAGAATGGCGAAGCTGGTCCAGGTGGGAATGACGGCGAGTGAGATGTACATCTGGAGGTCCTGCGCGGTTTCGCAGGTGGCGGCGAGGCCGGAGAAGAAGGCGCTGTAAAGAAAGAAGCCAAGGATGAAGTAGACCGGGAACAGGACAGCTTCAAGGACACTGAAGTGAATTTTGACCTGGCCGCTCAGCGCGGGCCCGAGCAACGCCGAACCGGAGAGAAGTGCGGCGGCGGCGATCCAGATGGCGATTTGCGTGAGACCGACGGCGCCGACGCCGAGAAGCTTGCCAGCGAGCAAATCTTCAGGGCGGGCGACGGCGAGCATGACTTCGAAGATCCGCGAACTTTTCTCTTCAATTACGGAGCGGGCCATGTCCATGCCGTAAAGGAGGATGGGCATTGTCATGAGGAAGGTCATCAACATGGATGCATAGAAGGGGCCCATGCCCAGGCTTTTGGCCGTTTGGCCGCCGGAAGAGACTCGGAGGGTTTCGATGGGGACGGATTGAACGAGGGCGCGAACCTGGTCAGAGGAGATTCCCTGCTGGGCGAGGCGAAGATTGAGGAAGGCGGCGTTGATGGCTTCGGTGAGACGCGAGGTGTCGAGCAGATCAGCGGAGGACTGTGACTCGTAAGTTACGTCGGGATTGGCGGAGGCGGAATGATCGATCACGAGCAGGCCATCGAGGGATCTGCGGTCGAGACGAGCCTGAAAATAGTTGCGGTCCTGTTGGGTGAAGGGAGCGACGACGTCGACAGTGTAGTGCGCGCCTTTGTCGGCGAGGAGGCTGGAGCGAATGTCGGCGGCGAGGGAAGGGCTATCGGAGACGATGGCGATATGGCGGCCGGTGCCGAGCTTGCGGCCCGTGAAACTGCTTATGGCGAGAAGGAAGACGATGATCGCAGGAACAAGGATGGTGGAGATGCGAAAGGCGCGGCCGCGAATCTGCTC
>JASHSG010000229.1 GCA_030040935.1 Acidobacteriaceae bacterium
TTTGATTACATTTGGCCAGCTATGCATCAGATTCGGAACGAGTTGGCCGTAATGCGCTGGCGGTCGAACGGCGTCTGGGCAGTGCCTGTCGTCATCCGCGTTCCCATCGGCGGATATCTGACGGGAGGGGCGATCTACCACTCGCAATCGGGCGAGAGTCTCTTTACGCACACCCCGGGGCTGCGAGTGGTATTTCCATCGAATGCGCTGGATGCCAACGGCCTGCTGCGCACGGCTATTCGCTGCGACGACCCGGTGTTATTTCTGGAGCACAAGCGACTCTATCGCGAGACCTATGGCCGCGCGGCGTATCCGGGGACGGATTTCGCAATTCCGTTCGGCAAGGCGAAGATTGTTCGGCCGGGCAGCGACATCACACTGGTCACGTACGGAGCGCTGGTCCCGCGCGCCCTGCAGGCGGCCCAGCTGGCGCAGCGCGAGCATGGAATCGAAACGGAGATCGTCGATCTGCGCACGCTGAACCCTTACGACTGGGAGGCCATCGCAGAGAGTGTGCGCAAGACCAACCGTGTGATTGTGGCACACGAAGACATGCTCAGCTGGGGCTACGGCGCGGAGATTGCCTCGCGCATCGCCGATGAGCTTTTCCACGATCTTGACGCTCCGGTGCGTCGCATCGGCGCCATGGACACATTTGTTGCCTACCAGCCAAAGCTCGAAGATGCGATCCTGCCGCAGCCGGAGACGGTGCTGAAGGCGATCGTGGAGCTCAAAGGATACTGAAAGATCGTCCGCATCGCCGCCTCGGTGCCCGGAAAGAGCGATCGCCGCACGCAAGTTACGCGCAACCACAGGAGGCGCGCGGCATCCAGCGCGGATACAATACGGTGATGGACTTCAGCACCCATCTTCACCAGCGAATCGCGCGCGGTTGGCGCGGTGCAGGCCGAGACGCATGAGGAACTTCCTGCGCCTGCTGCGCTATGGGCTGCCGTATACGCTGGAGTGGCTGCCCGGGGTGGTTTTGTCGGCGCTGGTGGGCGGTTTGGACGCGTTTCGAATCCTGCTGCTGCAGCCCATTTTCGATCGCGTGCTGACGCCCAGTTCGCCTGAAGGCCCGATCATGCTGGGTCTTCAGACGACACGATGGCATTTTGACCTGCGAAGCCTGATCCCGCACTTCGTCCACATACACAACGCATGGGTCGTGGTGGCTCTTGCGCTGGTAATTACAACCATCCTCAAAGGCGTGTGCGACTATCTCGGAAACTACCTTGTCAATTACGCCGCCTTCGGCACGATAACGGACCTGAGAAATCATCTTTACGAAACCACGCTGCGCCGTTCTTCGAGCTTCTTTCACAAACATCCGACGGGCACCATCCTATCCACGCTGATTAACGACGTGGATCGCGTGCAAATCGCACTGAGTTCGGTGCTGGGAGATTTTCTGCAACAGTTTTTCACATTTGTGGTTGCGCTCGTGCTGGTCATCAGCATGGGCGGATATCTGAGCTGGGCGCTGGTTCTTTTTATTCCCGTGGTGATTACGTCGGCGCGCAAGATAGGCCACGAAGTGCGCACGCGCACGCGCACCGGCCAGGACAAGCTGGCCGAAGTGCAGAACATACTGCACGAGACGGTGACGGGGAACCGCATTGTGAAGTCGTTCAACACCGAGCTTTGGGAGATTCTGCGCTTCAAGAACGCGGCCAAGCGCCTGTTTCGCGCCAACCTGCGCAGCGTACGCGTTCAATCCATCAGCTCGCCGCTGATGGATACGGTAGGCGCCATCGCGATGGCGATGCTCCTGTGGATCGGCCGGAGCGCGATCATGAGCCACTACATGACCTTCGGCGTCTTCGGAACCTTCATCTTTTTGCTCTTCAAGCTTTACGACCCGCTGCGCCGCTTTGCATTCTTCTACAACAGCTTTCAACAGGCGATGGGCGCGTCGGCATCGATCTTTTCCTTTTTCGATGACGTGGACGACGTGAGGGAGCGCTCGCGCGCCGTAACGTTCACTCGTTTTCGCCAAGCCATCAAATTTGAGAGCGTGGGATTTTCCTACTCGACCGACGAAGGCGAACAGCAGATTCTTCACGAAGTGAATCTGGAGGTGAACGCAGGCGAGGTGCTCGCCATCGTTGGCCCAAGCGGCGCGGGCAAGTCCACGCTTGTAAATCTGATTCCGCGGTTCTTCGACGTGACCTCGGGGCGCATTTTGATTGACGGCCGCGATCTGCGCGACCTGACGCTGGCCTCGCTCCGCCGTCAGGTGGCCCAGGTGACGCAGGATACGATCCTTTTTAATGACACGGTGCACAACAACATTGCGTACGGGCAGCCCGACGCCAGGCGCGCGTTGGTGGAACAGGCGGCGCGCAATGCGCTGGCGCACGATTTCATCATGAACATGCCGCTCGGTTACCAGACGATCATCGGCGAGAAGGGTTTCCGCCTTTCGGGCGGCGAGCGGCAGCGCCTGGCCATTGCGCGCGCGATTTTCAAGAACGCGCCCATCCTCATTTTGGACGAAGCGACTTCTGCACTTGACTCCGAAAGCGAATCGCTGGTGCAGGCGGCCTTGGGAAACCTGATGCAGAACCGGACAGTGCTTGTGATCGCCCACCGCTTATCGACGATTCGCCGGGCTAATCGCATTGCGGTGCTCGAGGGCGGACGCATCACGGCCATCGGATCGCACGAAGAGCTGCTCAACAACTCACCCACCTACCAGAAGCTTTACCAGCTGCAGTTCATCGACATGCCCGAGACTCAGGATGTGCAGGCGGCGCAGGGCCCCCATCCCAACCTGATGTATCTGCCGTTCGATGAAAGGGCCGCCCTGGCAACAGGCGCGAAGGAGTAAGCATGGGCATTGCTTCGATGACGGGGTTTGCGCGGGTGCAGGCTCGCGTGTCGGTTGGAGGCGAAGAACAGCTGAGCTATACGCTCACGGCGAAGAGCGTGAATCACCGCTTTCTCGATCTGCAATTCCGCCTGCCAGCGGGACTTGACGGAGTAGAGATGGAGTTGCGGCGGGTGCTCAAGGAAAATCTCATTCGCGGTCACGTCGACTTAACCTTATCGTTGGATCGTGCGGCGCAGGCCAAAGCGGGTTACAATCGCGAGCTGATCTCCGGTTATCTCACGGCGTTCGAAGCCGCGCGCCGCGAGCATCACCTGAAAGGCGAGCCCGACCTGAACGCCGCGTTGCGCCTGCCCGGCGCGCTGCAGACTGAGGATCGCAGCAATGGCGACCTGACTGCTCTGGCCGCCAGCGTGCTGGAGCAGACAGTGCCGCTGCTGGAGCAGTTGAAGGCCATGCGCGCGCGGGAGGGAGAGGCGCTCGAGGCCATTCTGCGCGGCACGCTGGACCGGCTGGCCGCCGCGACCGCCAGCATTGCCGAGCTTCGGCCGGAGATTGAGCAGCGCAGCCAGGAGCGGCTTACGCAGCGGCTGGCGGCGGTCGTGGGAATGGAGTTTAACCAGCAAAGGGTGCTGGAGGAAGTTGCCGTTCTCGTGGAACGCAGCGACATCAGCGAAGAACTGGCGCGCATGAGAACGCACATCGATCATTTCCGCGAACTGCTCAACGCCGGAGGCGAGGCGGGAAAGAAACTGGATTTTCTGCTGCAGGAGATGAACCGCGAAGCCAATACACTTCTCTCGAAGACAGCAGGTATCAGCGGGAAGGGAACGCGCATCACCGAATTGGGGCTGGCGATAAAGGCGGACATCGAGAAGGCCCGCGAGCAAGTTCAAAACGTGGAGTGAGTCAGCGGTCAGCTTTCAATTTTCTGGTGAAGCGCGAAGCGGCAGTTTGAAGAGGATGGGCGGATAGCAGACAGCCGAGGTTCAGGGGAGACGAAAGACCAAAGTGGCAGGAATCCTATTCATCATCTCCGCACCGTCGGGTTCGGGCAAGAGCACGCTGGTAAATGAGCTGCGCAAACAGGTCAGCGGCGTCGACTTCGCCGTCTCCTGGACCACGCGCGCGCCGCGGGGCTCGGAGGAGAACGGCCGGGAATACCATTTCACAACGCGCGAAGAATTCGAGCGCATGATCGAAGCAGGGCTATTTCTCGAATACGCCGAGGTGTTTGGGAAGGACCTTTACGGGACGCCCCGCCAGGCGCTCGACGACGCGCTGGCCGCGGGCCACGACCTGATGCTCGACATCGATGTGCAGGGCGCCGCACAGGTGCGCGCGAAGATGCCGGAGGCGGTGGGCATTTTCGTTTTGCCGCCGAACCCTAACGTTTTGCGGACCCGCCTCCGCAACCGTAGCCGCGCCGAGGGCGTGGTACATGAGGACGAACTGTTTCGCCGACTCGGCCAGGCCCGCAACGAGATTGAGAATTATCGCCAATACGGCTATATTCTGGTAAACGACGTTCTGGACCGGGCGGTAGCACAACTGGAAGCCATTGTGCTGGCCGAGCGTTTTTACCGCAACGGCGAAGTGATCGCCTATCGTTCGCGCCGGGTATTGGAGGTCGCGGCGGCCTGCCTGCAAGCGAACTCGCAGGAACGGCTGAAACCCGTGCTGGAGGCCTTCGGCATCGATGGCGATTCCGGCCAGCAGAAGCTTCCCTTTGGAGATGACTCTGATGACGATTGAAACCAATTTCGATTCCAACTATCGCAAGGTTCTGGTGGCCGCTCGCCGGGCCCGCCAATTGCAGAACGGTTCTCAGGCGCTGGTTCCCACTCGATCGAGCAAGGCGTGCCGGATTGCGCAGGATGAAATCGAGGCCGGCAAAATCGCTTACGTAAAGAACGAGGTTGAAGTCACCAAGCCGCTGGTTGAAGGACCGGCGATTCCTATCCTGCTGAGCTGAGAGAACAGGGATCAGGTTTCGGGTGCCGGCGTCGAGGCGCAGGTTCCAGCGGAGTCGTCCAGAGTGAGCGTTTAGCGCCGGCCGGTCTCCCGTGTGCGGCACAGGTTTTCGCTTTCCATCCGCCTGATCCCTGACTCTGAAGCTTGTCCTTTGTCCCCTGAACTACAATCGAGACATGCGAGCGATGGTAGGCGTGTCCGGTGGAATCGCTGCCTATAAGGCAGCCGAGCTGGTGCGCGCCCTGCAGCGCCAGGCCGTTGAGGTGCATGTGGTGATGACCGCTTCGGCGCAGAAGTTTGTGCAGCCATTGACTTTTTCCGCGCTGACCGGCCACACGGTGATCACCAGTCTGTGGGAGGAGTGGGGCCCCGGCGCTCCGGAACAGAATGGGATCGACCACATCGCAGAGGCGCAGTGGGCTGACGTGCTGGTTGTCGCTCCGGCCACGGCCAACATTCTGGCCAAGTTTGCCCATGGCATCGCCGACGATTTTCTCTCCACGCTCTATCTGGCCACAACTTCTCCCGTAATTGTTGCGCCGGCGATGAACGTGAACATGTGGAACCACGCGGCGACGCAGGGGAACCTTGAGACGCTGCGGCAGCGCGGCGTGGGCATCGTCGAGCCGGGGACGGGCGATTTGGCCTGCGGCATGGTGGGCGCGGGACGCATGGCGGAGCCGGAGACGATTGCCGCCGCGGTGGTTTCGGCGCTCGGGCGCCGGCACGATCTGGCTGGCGAAGTAGTGCTCGTGACTGCGGGCGGCACGCGCGAGGCGCTCGATCCGGTACGCTTCATTGGGAATCGCTCCAGCGGCAAGATGGGATACGCTCTGGCTGAAGCCGCTCGCAGCCGTGGCGCAAGAGTCATTCTGATCAGCGGGCCTTCGAGCCTTCAGGCTCCCGCACACTGCGAACTGGTGAGGGTAACCACCGCGGAGCAGATGCGGGGCTCGGTGCTGGCGCGCATGGATGAAGCCACGCTGGTGATCAAAGCAGCCGCAGTGGCCGACTATCGTCCATTGGCGGTTTCCGCGCAGAAGCTGAAGCGGGCGGGTTTGTTGAGGCTCGAGCTCGCGCCTACCGAGGACATTCTGGCCGAGGTCGTACGTCGTCGCAAGGCGGGCCAGCTTATCGTGGGCTTTGCGGCGGAGACCGAGAATCGCATGGAGAACGGCCGGGCCAAGCTGCTGGCCAAAGGCGCTGACGCGATTGTGGTGAACGATGTGGCGGGCGACGGAATCGGCATCGATTCCGACATGAATGCGGCCACATTTCTCACGCGGGCGACGGCCGTGGAGCTGCCGCAGATGCCGAAGCGTCAATTAGCCGACCGCATTCTCGATGAGATTCTCACCTTCCGCCGCCCGCGGCCAGTGGTGGTTGAGCTCGACGAGGCTCGAGACGTGGAAGCGCGCCAGAAGCAGGCCATTCAGGATCGGGTGCTCGATGAAAGCCTTCCCGTGGGCGCGGGCCGGCGCCAGCTCATCGTGGAGTAGCTTGCTTGCCGCACGCGCTCGATCCCGCCACTCGCGAAGCTCTTGCCGAGCGGCTGAGGTTTTATCGCGATCTTGGCCTTTCTGACTTTTACCGGCGGCCGGTCGAGGATGCCCCGGAGCCGGCTCGGTCATTGCCGCCGCGGGCCGGGCAGCTTGAGGCGGAGCAAGCCGAGCCGCGCCGACCGAGCTCCGAACCCGCGTTGCAGGGACGCGCGCCGCTCGCGATCCAGTCGAACTTCTTTGGAGAGGAGCCCACGACGAGAGCGCGCAAAGGATTCACCGCGCCTCCGCAGATTGCCCCTTCGCTTCCAGCGGAGGAGCGTGCGGCGGCGCTCGAAGTGATTCGCGAAGATCTTGGCGATTGCACGCGGTGTGCGCTGCACAAGGGCCGCAACACGATCGTCTTTGGTGTGGGCAATCCCGCCGCCCGGCTTATGTTTGTGGGTGAAGGACCGGGCGCCGATGAGGACGCGCAGGGGTTGCCCTTTGTGGGTCGCGCCGGGCAACTGCTGAATAACATGATCGCGGCGATGGGGCTGATGCGCGAAGAGTGCTACATCGCCAACGTGGTCAAGTGCCGTCCGCCGGGCAATAGAACGCCGGAGCCCGAGGAAGCCAACACGTGCTCGCCGTTTCTCTTTCGCCAAATCGACGTTGTCCGGCCGCAGGTTCTTGTGGCGCTGGGCGCAACTGCGGCGACGTATTTGCTGGGCCAGCGCCAGCCCTTGGCAGGTCTGCGCGGCCGCATACATGCATTCCGCGGGACGAGCCTGGTCGTGACCTATCATCCGGCGTTCTTGCTGCGCGATCCGCGGCAGAAGAAGGAAGCCTGGGCCGATTTGCAGATTGCGATGAAAGAGCTGGGGCTGAAAAAAGCAGGGACCTGAGATTGGGGACCAGGGACCAGACCCGGAAGCCGGGGACTTTGCTTCAGCGAAGTACTCCTGCCCCGCTCCGCACGGCGGCAGCTCGAGTGTGCCCATTGCGTCGCATCCCCTAAACTGAATCTTGTCTCCCATGGCTGCGTACTGCGAAGTCGCCCTGCCGGTGCCGCTGGACCGCACGTTTACCTACGGCGTGCGGATGGGCCAGGAGCCGCTGCGCGGGGCGAGAGTGATTGCGCCTTTCCGCAACGAAAAGCTGATCGGCGTGGTGACGGCGACTGATGTGAAGCTGCCGGCCGACGTTGAGGTTAAATATCTCGAAGCAGTGCTCGACGAGGAGCCGCTGCTCAGTGAGGCTCTGCTGGAACTGGCTGAGTGGACCTCGCAGTACTATCTTGCGCCGCTCGGCGAAGTGCTGCGGGCGATGCTGCCGCTGGCGGCCGAGGTGCGGCGCACGGTCTATTACCGGATCACCAACCTGGGACGCGACATTCTCGCCGGAAGCATGGACGGCGATCACGGAAAGGGAAACGTGATGCGCGGCCGCCGCAGGACCGGGCTTTCTCGCGAGAGCCTGGACATGGAGCGGCGCGTACTGGAACGGCTGGCCGAAGGCGAACTGGTGAAAGTGTCGACGCTGCGCACTGCGACGGCGGTTTCGCTGCCGCAGCTGGCCGCGATGGTGCGCAGAAAGTGGATTGCACGCGAGACGGCCGCAGCGGAGCGCGATGCGCGCCGGCTGGAACGGTTCGCCGTGCTAGTCGCCGACACGCGATTGCCCGCGCTGACTGAAAGGCAGCAGGCGATTTTGGCGGAACTGGCGGCCAATGGCGGCGAATTGCCGCTCATCGAACTGCGGCGGCGCGAGTTGCCGTCGTCTACGCTGCAGACGCTAGTGCGACGCGGGCTGGTGCGCATCGAGGAGCGGCCAGCGACGTTTCGGCTGGGCGGTATTACGCCGGCAAGCGAGCCCATCGACTTAAACCGCGCGCAAACCGATGCGCTCGACACGATTACCTCTGCGATCGGGGCGTTCCGCTCCTTTTTGCTTTTTGGAGTGACCGGCTCCGGGAAAACGGCCGTCTACCTCGCAGCCATGCAGAAGGCGCTCGACAGGGGACTGAGTTCGATCCTGCTGGTTCCGGAGATCGGACTCACGCCGCAGACAGCCGGGCTGCTCGATCGGGAGTTCGGAGACAAGGTGGCGCTGCTGCACTCGGCGCTCACACCCGAGGAGCGCAGCGAACAATGGCGCCGGATTCGGCGCGGCGATGCGCCGATTGTTGTGGGCACCCGGTCTGCGATCTTTGCACCCGCTCCGAATCTGGGGTTGATCCT
>JASHSG010000230.1 GCA_030040935.1 Acidobacteriaceae bacterium
CGATCGCGACGGAAAGCTTTGGACCGTGCTCGCGGGCGAAGGTGCCGGCTCAATGGCCGAAGCCGCGCAACTCGATATCGGCAACGCCACCGGCTGCACCGGCAGCCACGGACTCTCGCCCGACAACAAATGGCTCGCAATGACCTGTACCACGCCCGACCAACCCGGCCGCCGCGTTTATATTGTCCCGGCCACCGGCCCAGCGGCGCAGGCCGCGAGTGTCGTCCCGCGCATGGTCACCGAGAATCCCGACTCGTACTTCCATAGCTGGTCGCCTGACGGCAAAACGATCCTGTTCACGCGCCCCAGCCACGGCACGCTGAATATCTACGCAATTTCGCCCGAAGGCGGAACGGAATCAGCGCTCACCACGGGCACGGGCGTAAGCGACGATCCGGATTTCTCCGCCGACGGCAAGTGGATCTACTTCAACTCCGATCGCGCCGGGGGAATGCAGATCTGGCGCATGCGGCCCGACGGCAGCCAGCCCGAGCAGGTGACCTTCGACGAAAAGCGCAACTGGACGGCGCATCCCTCGCCGGACGGCAAGTCGATCCTGATTCTGTCCTATGATCCTGACGTCACCGGCCATCCCGCCAACAAGGACGTGACCCTGCGCATCATCAACGTTGCCGACGGAAAGATTCGCGACCTGGTCCAGATCGTCGGCGGATCGGGAACCGACAACGTGCCCAACTGGGCGCCCGACGGCCAGCATTTCGCGTTCGTCAGCTACCAGTTTTTGCCCGCAGAGGATGGGGGCTCATCGCAGTGAGCGCAGCATGCTCGCCACTCGCGTTCGCCCAAATGGGAGCCAAGCCGTCTTCAAATCAAAAGCAGGAAGGTGCAACGCCTCGCGAGCCACCCTGCACGCTTATGGCTGACGGCTGAAAGCAGAGGGCCGCCGTTTATTTCCCGATCACGTCAATTGGCACATTGATCGTTTTGGGCGGCAGGCATTGATTCTGATCGCAGGCCTGGTAGCGCAGCTTTGCCTGCACGAGATGGTTGCCGCGTGCAGCCACGATGCGCGCCTGAATCTCGAACTCGCCGGTGTAGACGCTCAGTTTGGTCGTGGGATCGAAGGCCAGCGAAATGATTTTGCCGGGCGGGTAGGTTGCTGTTCCGAGCCGGACGCCCATCCCATCGGGAATCGAGAAATCCGTCGGGATCAGGAACTCGTCGCTGGGCGTATGCGAGTTGATGTGCAACCCATCGGCAACGCGGAAGTGCAAAGTCACCGGGGTTGGCTTTCCTGCCGGAACGCCCACCTGGTCGGGAAACAGGAATTGCACCGCGTCAGTTTTGAGCACGGAATTGTTTCGCGGCGAATTGGAAATGAATTGACCTTGAACGCCCTCGGCCACAAGCCCAGCGAGGGCTATGAGCACAGCAGCCACGCAAAACCGCCCCAGCGCTTCAAGGTCCCGCCCGCTTCTTGTCAGTTTCTTCATCGAGCCGTTTCCCAACTTCGCTCGCTCCGCCAGCTCCGCTGTTCCTACTCCGCCAGCGCCTTCCTGATGTTAGCTTCGATGTCGCTTTCCGACGTCAGGCCGACGGTGGCGACAATCACTTTGCCGCTGCGATCGACAAAGAACGACGCGGGCAAGTCGTCGAGACCTCCATATTCGCGGCTGATCGAGTCCCCGTCGAGCAGCACAGGGTAGGGGATCTTCTCGTCGGTGGCGAACCTGCTGGCGGCGGCCTGCGCCTTTGCCAACCCGGCCTTGTCGCCCGGCTCCAGGTCGTCGCTCTCGGTGTCCACGCCAAGCACCTCGAATCCCTGGGCGGCGTACTTGTCGCGCAGCTCAACGATCCAGGGCGTTTCCACTTTGCACGGGCCGCACCACGTGGCCCAGAAGTTGATCATCACGGCCTTGCCCTTGTAGCTCGCGAGCGAAACAATACTGCCACTAAGGTTTTGAAGCGCGAAGCCGGGCGCAGGCTTGCCGTCGAGCGGCGAAACGTAATTCATCCGATCGTCGCCGGAATCTGGAACAAGCTCGCCTTGGGCGGCGTGGGCCAGCATTTTTTCCGCGGCCTGCTTGCGATACTCCCAGTTGGCCCACCCTGCCCAGGCAAAGACGGCCAGAATCAGGAGGACGGAAATAAGAACAATGGTGTTTCGGCGCAACGGAATCGACCTCGTAGCTCTATGCTCTATTGTACGAGCGGGGAGGAAACAGGGATCAGGCTTCAGGAGCCGGGGTTCAGCCAACATCGCAGCGGGCAGGAAGCAACCAACGGGAAGTTGTGGAGCTGTTGCCTCTATCCCGTCGCCCTCAGTTTCCCGATCTGATTCTTCTTCTGAACTCTGATCTCTCAACCCTGACCACTGTCTTTTGCTACCATCAATTGCCAATGAGTCCGACTGGGAAAGACGAGCCTTTTAAGCCCGCATCGCTGGTGCGCACCGAGGCGGCCGCGCTCGAGAGTCTTGCCGCGCGCCTCGACGGGCCCATGGCCGCGCCGTTTTCGCGCGCCGTCGATATGATCGTCGATTGCGGCAAATCGAACGGTCGCGTGGTCGTCACGGGCATGGGCAAGAGCGGCATTATCGCCCAGAAAATCGCCGCCACGCTCAGCTCCACCGGCACGCCCGCGCTTTTCTTGCATCCGGCCGAAGCCGTGCACGGCGACCTTGGAGTGCTGATGCCGGGCGACGTGGTGGTTGCCCTTTCGGCATCGGGCGAAACCGAGGAGATTCTGCGCCTGCTCGCCACCGTCAAGCGCAAAGGCGACGCGCTCATCAGCTTCTGCTGCAATCTCAAGTCGACTCTGGCCGCGGCCAGCGACGTGGCTCTCGATTGCTCAGTCGACCGCGAAGCCTGCGGGCTGAATCTTGCACCCACGGCATCGACCACGGCGATGCTGGCGCTGGGCGACGCGCTGGCTGTCGCGGTAAGCCTGCGCAAGGGTTTTCGCGCCGAAGACTTTGCCGAGCTCCATCCTGGCGGCAAGCTGGGCAAGCAGCTTGCCAAGGTCCGCGACCTTATGCACGCCGGCAAGGACGTTCCCGCCGTCGCGCTTTCCACTCCCATGGCCGATGTCATCTTCGAGATGTCGTCGAAGAAGCTGGGCATCACCACGGTTCAAGAGGCAGGGCGCCTGCGCGGCGTCATCTCCGACGGCGATTTGCGGCGATTATTGGAGCGCGATGGCGGCGCGGCGCTCGGCAAGACGGCCGGCGAAGCAATGAATCCGAATCCGCGGACGATTCAGGCGGAAGAACTGGCGGCCCGCGCCCTCGCCATCCTCGAGGAGCGCAAGATCACGTCGCTCATCGTGGTCGACGCC
>JASHSG010000231.1 GCA_030040935.1 Acidobacteriaceae bacterium
ACGGCAAGATGCCTGTCGATCAATACCATCACGAGCACGAGCTCGACCGCGACACCGATTCCGCCTCTAACCGCGCCGACTCAGCCGCCGGGACTGCGTCGAAAGAATAGACGTCCTCTTCTCCCATTCGCCCCGCTCCCGGGGGATTCAGCGTCTGCCTGCCCAGGCCGCGCTGCCCCAACAGCCCAAACCGCCAATCAGCAGCCCAGCGAGAAATTCAAGATCAAAGAGAAACCGGCGCTGTTCGCCGGCTTGCCGGTGTCCGCCGCCCCCTTGAAGGCAGCCATTCTCATCCGGCTGGCGTTGCCCCAGCGGAATCCCTTGCGGCAGATACGGACTCAAGCCCGTCACAGCCAATGCCAGGCCGCAAACCTCGATGATTCCGCCGCGATCGCCGGCACGATC
Organism: Acidobacteriaceae bacterium; assembly: GCA_030040935.1. GTDB lineage: Bacteria > Acidobacteriota > Terriglobia > Terriglobales > Acidobacteriaceae > Telmatobacter. The sequence goes on from JASHSG010000231.1 coordinate 406, forward strand.
CGGCCTTTCATCAGGTGAACGGCTCCAATGAGCGTTCTCCGTCAGTGCGCGTGCAGGATTCATCGAGAATACGAGTCCGAGCCAGCAAATCAACCCCACTCCCGCACTCTTTTGGGCGCGCGCCCTCAGCCGCATCACAACCCCGCCCGCCGCCGGGAAACCAACCTCAGCTCGCCTCGATTCAGTTGCGATCTGCTCCAACGAAATCTTCCTCGTCACATCCAGATCCTCCATCTCTGGCCTGGGCCGGTCTCTGCCGGAATCCCGATTCTCCGTAGCCCGCTGGTCGAAACGTCTGCGCCCCGCGGCAGTCGAGCTTCTCCGCAGTGTGGCTGCCGCCGTGCGGTCAATTTGCCCCTACAAAAGCCAGCTCCTCCTTCTGGCCCGCTCTTAAGGTCTGTCTCTCGAGCTTCGCTGCCGGCAGAAAAACTCCGTTCGATCCGGAGCCAAAGTGAACTTCGCTCAGGAAGTACTCGCCGCCATACCGGTGAAAGATCAGCATGTCCGGCTTCCCCGGCCCGATCGCACCCCGCTCGCCAAGAGCCCTGGCCCTTACGCTCTTTGTTCCGTCTTCGACGACGAGCAAGTCGGAGAGCTTCGAATCGAAACTCAGCTCGTAGCTCCCGGCCGGCAGCAAAACGTTGTTGACAGTGAAGTTGAATGGAACTTTGGCCTTCAAAGCAGCGCCCTGTGCGCTTGCGCTTCCGGTCATCATCGATGTCGCAAACGTGAGAAGCGCGATTGCAGTTATCCGATTCATATGCGTGACTCCCTCCAGTGCTGTTCCGCGGCCCGCAGTTTCTCTGCTTCGGGGCCGTCCTGGTTTCTCGCCCGGCCGCGTCATGATTCCAGTCTGGCCCGGGACCGAGTATCTGTCCAATTGATTGATGTGATATATTGAATCTCTGTTGGAGATTCAGTATGGAAGTCCGCCAGCTTCAGATATTTCGCACCCTCGCTGAGGAGCTCAGCTTCACGCGCACTGCCGAGAAAGTGCATACCGTCCAGTCCAACGTCACCGCGCAGATCAAGGCCCTCGAAGAGGAGCTCGGCACGCCGCTTTTTGACCGCCTCGGTCGTCGCGTCACCCTCACTGACGCCGGCCGCAATTTCCTGCCCTTTGCGTCGCAGGCCCTGGCGGCCATGGACCACGGTCAGCGCGCCATTCAGAGCGGCGCCGAGCCCAGCGGTCCGCTACGCATCGGCGCTCCAGAAAGCGTGCTCACCTATCGTCTCCCCCGCGTATTGCACGACTTCCGCCGCCACTTTCCCCACGTCGAACTCATTTTCGTCCCCTACATGAGCATTCCGTTTGCACTCGCCCTCGAGGCGGGTAAGCTTGACATGGCCATCACCGCAACGGACTTAATGCCTTCGGCCAACATCAAGTCCATCCGCCTGCGCACGGAGAAAGTCTTCCTTCTCGCCGACTCCAGTCACCCGCTTGCAGCCCGGCCCTCAGTAAAACCTTCCGATTTGACGGGGCAGAATCTGCTACTGACTGAATCGGGATGCAGTTACCGGGAGAAACTGGAACGCATTCTTGCCCTCGGAAACATTCGCCCCGGCAACATCACGGAGTTTTCCAGCGTCGAGGCCATCAGGGAGTGCATCTCCCTCGGCATGGGCATCGGTCTCTTGCCCGCCATCGTCGTGGCCCGCGAACTGCGCCAGCGTCATCTCAAAGCCCTGCAATGGGCCGGCCCTGACCTCGACATCATCACCCGCATCATCTGGCACAAAGACAAATGGATCTCTCCCGCCATGGCCGCTTTCATAAAGCTCGTCAAATACAAGCTGGCAGACTCCGATCGTTGACAGATGGATGCAGTACGGGCTTGGCAGTGGTGCGCCGCCGCTTTCTATTTGGATTGCACTTCGACCGGCTCTTTTAGGTTAATCTGCTTCGCGTCCGCGGCCACGTTGACCCTCTCGCCCTTGGCCAGATAGCGCGCCATCGCTCCCGGTTGCCCCCAGTCCAGCGTCCAACCTTCTTCAACGGCCACCAGTGAATACGCGCCCGGCAATACGTGTAACAAATTGAAGCTTCCATCGGAATCCGTCTGATCTGCCTTCAACGCCTCGCGCCCCGCACTAGCGCCCTCCGGAACCAGAACCACAAAAACGCCCGGCGTCGGCTTCCCATTCGATTTCGCAAATCCCCTCACTGTCACACTGGCTTCCGCCGCAACCACGTTCAGCACCACAGCGTCGGAGCCCACCTCCAGTTCGCGCCCCTCGACCCTCCCGCCGCTCGCGCTGAGCTGCGCAGCAAACAGAAACGATCTGTTCGTCGGGCCGCCGGAATTGAGTAGCACGCTGTAAGTCCCCGGCCGCACCCCGTGAAACGTGAAGCTCCCGTCCGAAAAGACCTGCGCAAATCCCTGTCCCTCACCCTGCACCGGCATCAGCATCATCGAAAGTTCGTTCGGCAGGCTCCCTCCGCCTGCCATTGAAATCTTTCCTGAAACTTCGGCCTCCGGCGGAATCGAAGAAAGATCCAGGCTGGCGTGATCCGTGGTCGCGTCCATCGTCGTAAACAAGCTCGGCGCTCCCGGCTGGGGACGGACCTCAACGTCATACTCCCCGGGTGCAACACCCGATATCTCCAGGGTTGTAACCGAATTCCCATCGCTCCCTTGGCTCTCGGAGATGAATGAGGGGCCCGCTTGCACCAGGTCCCGGTCTCCAAAGACATCTTGGAAGAATATTGGCGGTGCGATGCCGCCATGCTGCTGCCCGGTCGGATTTGGAATCTCGACGGAAATATGTACCGCCGGCACCGGGTGCAGCGTCAGATTCGCCGCCACGCGATCGCCCGCGCTCACCTCGACGGCCTCTGCCGCATTCGGGTCCGTCGTGTCGGGATAGCAGGTCAATCGATATGCCACGTCCAAAGGGGAGCGTGGCTTCTCACCCGCCGCGCCTCCCTGCTCTTCAGGCGCCGTCACACCAATCGCTCGGTACCAGGGCTCTCCCGACGCGCACAAGTAATAGCTGCCGGCAGTCAGGTGGTGCAGTTCGAAGTGTCCCATCGCGTCCGCCAAAGCCATTCCGGCGCGCTCCATTCTTCCCAATCCGCCAACCCGATGGTAGAGCGAGACGCGAGCCTGCGGAACCGGATCGCCGGAATCCTCCGTAACTGTTCCGTAAATTGCCGCCTGCGCCTCAAGCGTAAATCGCAGCCCAGTCGTATCCAGCCCCCCGCCCGTCACGATTGCCGTCGAAAAGCCCCCATGCTCTTCGTAGCCCGCCGTCACAAACCCGCGATGCGACGCGCGCAGCGTATACCGGCCGTCCGCAACGTTCGCGAATAAGAACCTTCCTTCCCCATCAGTTGCCGTCTCCGCCGCTTTCTTTCCGTCTCCAGCGTCCGAGAGCGTTACTCCGGCATCCGCAAGCGCCTCGCCGTTCACGCCGCTGATCACAAATCCGCTAATTGTCCTATTGCCGGCCGTTTGAATATCGGCGGCCCGACTCCCTCCCCCGGCGCCTTGCGGCAATTGCGCGCCCGGCGTGGCTCCCCAAACCCACGCTCCAGGCGCGGCCAGCACAAAGATTCCCGCCGCCCACTTCACTGGCTCGTACCCCCGTCGCCGCTCGCCATGGCATTCACCTCAACCTGCGACGTGCTTCCTGCCTCTACCGCTACCGTTTTCCCTTGCGCTCGAATCCGCGCCAGTTCATCCGTATCCTCGGTGTCAACTTCATGGCGTCCGTCGAATGCAACCACGCTGTACAAGCCGGGAGCCACCGCGTGGAACTCGAAGGTGCCGTCAGGCCTTTCAAAAGCCTGTGGGATCCGCGCCGCGGAAGAAAACTGCGGAATCGCGTAAACAAAAAGATCCTTCACTTCGCCGTCACCTGAAGCCGCCGCATCGTTGCCGCTCGCCGCGGAATCCACTGTGCAGTCAATCGTGCCTGTGTCGTTGCGCAGCGTAATCTCAATCGGGGCGCCCGTTCCGCCCGGCCCAATCGTCAACGGTTCCTGCGCTAGGTCCGTGGCGCCGCTCGTTATCGAGCTTACGTATGCTTGAAACGCATCGGCCCGCACCCAGTAGCGCCCCGGTGTCACGTTCTCCATCTCATAAAGGTCGTCGTCCCCCGAGCCTTGCGACCGGTGAAGGTCTCCGCCCGTCACGTTCTCAAACAAGTTGTCGGCTGGAATCAGCGTCAGATTCACTCCCGGATTGCCGCCATTCTCCGCCCCGCTGCCGTACGCGTTCTGACCTGCGTCGCCGTTCGTCGCTGTGAGCTCCTTGTGAATCTCCACCATTAACGGCCGCATTGGCAGAACGCTCACCGTCACGCCCGTGATGGGCCCGTCCGTAACCTTAAAGTCCACTCGGCCATAGGCGGAAGTCTGTCCAAAGGAACGAGCCACGGCGTAGTAGTTCCCGTCCGGCAGGTCTGCCTCGACTCCCGGCTGCACCATCCGTTCCGCCCCCGATGCCGTCTCCGGTCCTGTCTGGCCGTGGATTTCGATTGAAGCGCCCTGCCCCTGGCGCAGATTCGCGGCCGCGATCGAGACACGATAAAACCGCTGCCGCGCCAGCGCAACTTCCAGCTCCGCCTGCTGGCCAGGCAAAACCGCCAGCGGGGCCGAAACTGCCGACTCGAAATCGGTGCCTCCCGGAAAACATTCCGCCGCATAGCCGTGGGTTACATCGCGTCCGTCATCGGGAGATGATGCGCTGCAAACTACAAACGATGCCGGCGCTTCCACTTCGAGGAATCTGAACTCGCCGCCGCTGTCCGTCTCGGCCATCCCCGTCTGCATCCAGCGCATATGGCCATCGACATTGCGTTTGCCGTAAAGG
>JASHSG010000232.1 GCA_030040935.1 Acidobacteriaceae bacterium
GGCTCGCCTTCGACTTCCGAAATGAGGTCCGCGCACGACAAGCTGACCCAGGCTAGCCACAAGCTGGCGGAAGCCATGTATAAAGCCAGCGCGTCGACGGGAGCTTCAGGTCCTGCGGACGGCGCGGCTGCGCCCGGCGGAGCTTCGGAGCAGAGTGGCGGCAAGAAAGAAGGCGAAGTCATCGACGCCGAGTACGTCGACGTCGACGACAAAAAGTAAGAGACTGGCCGTCCAGGCAATGCCGCGCTTCGGGCGGAGCAAGCCGGCAGGTCAGCAAGTCAGCGGGGTGGGCGATTTCGATCGCCCACCCCGAGATATATTCGCTAACTGCCGAGGAAGGATCTCAACCAGTCGAGCTTGTTACTCGGCAGGACAGGAGTCTGCGCTGTACTTCAATTTCTTCTTATCACCCAGGGTGAACGTCACTACGATTGTGGTTTCTACCTCGACCGGTTCGCCATTTAAGAGGTAAGGCCTGTATCTCCATTGGCGCACAGCTTCGAGTGAAGCTTGTTTTAAGAGTTCGGGGCCGCATTCAGCGCGGAGATCTACGATGTCTCCCGTTTTGGAAATCGTGGCTCTCAGACGAACAATTCCCGAGATACGTGAGGCCTTCGCATTCTTCGGGTATATCGGCTCGACTTTGTAGATCAGCATTCCGACTGCAACATCTTGCGGGAGGGCTATCGGTTTCGTACCTGTTGGCACATCGGCCGGCATGTATGCGATGGGTTGAATGGAGCCATCGGAAGATGCGCGCGCCCGGGTTGGGGTCGAAGCTGTAGCGAAGCAATTGGCGAGGCAAAATACAGTCAGTAAACGAAACGACAGCATGTGCACCTTGATTGGTTAAAAGTATACCCGATAGCCTGCAGCGCTTGGATCGTTGCGGCCCGATGCGTGATGCGCTACACTTAACGGGTGATCAAGAGCTTCCGGCACGCGGGCGTCGAGCGGTTCTTCAAGACGGGAAGCAAGGCTGGTATCTTGCCTGCTCACGCTGAGAGGCTGGCGAATCGGCTTCAGGTTCTCGATTTTGCCAAATCGCCTGCAGACATGGATATGCCCGGCTGGACGCTGCATAAGTTGAAAGGCAACCTCAAAGGTCACTGGGCAGTGAAAGTGAGTGGAAATTGGCGGCTCACATTCACATTTGAAAAACAAGACGCGATTCACGTCGACTATCTGGACTACCACTAGGAGGTCTCATGCCGCGAATGTACAACCCGCCCCACCCCGGCAAGATCCTGCGCGATGCGCTTGGCGACATGGATGTAACCACGGCCGCGAAGAAGCTGCACGTTTCGCGCACCACGCTTTCCCGCATTCTCAACGGCGCGTCGGGCATTTCTGCCGACATGTCGCTACGGCTTTCCGCGGCGCTGGGGACTCACGACAGCATGTGGTACGAAATGCAAATGAGCTACGACATCTGGCACGCGTCGCGGAAGAAGCGGCCCAGAATTGAGCGGTTCGAAGTTGCCGCATAACCGCGGTGTGAATGCAAAGGATCATGAGCCGATCCAAGGCCAGGTTTGAGACTCTGGCAAAGGTCGTGCACCGAACATTTAGCAATGCCGAAAGCGGAATTGAGATAAGAAGTTACACATGGCCACCACCCCCACAAAGGACTATTACGCGACCCTCGGCGTCAAAAAGACGGCCACGCCGGAAGAGATTCGGAAGGCATTTCGCAAAGCTGCGCGCAAGTACCACCCGGACGTGAACCCCGGCGACAAAAGGGCCGAGGAGAAGTTCAAGGAGATCTCCGAGGCCAACGACGTCCTGAGCGACGAAAAGAAGCGCAAGATCTACGACCAGGTTGGCTTCTATTCGGACCAGATCGACCCCGCGCAGGCCGAGGCGTATGCGCGGCAGCAGCGCTCCGGTGGCCAGCAGCCTCCGATCGACTTCGGCGGATTCGACTTTTCCGGCTTTCAGGGCGATCAGGGTGTAGGCAACTTCGGATCGGGCAACTTCAGAGACATTTTTTCCGGCATCTTCTCGGGGGCGCAGCACGCGCAGCAGCCGCGCGGACCGCAGCCTGGCGGCGACCTCGAGTATCAGGCTACGGTCGACTTCTGGACCGCCATTCGCGGCGGTCAGGCCCGCATTCAGATCAACCGCCAGGAGACCTGCCCCAGTTGCCACGGCAAGGCGCACGTGGGCGGCAGCACGGAGTGCCCCGAGTGCCACGGCACGGGCCAGGTAACGCAGATGGGTGGCCGCATGAAGTTCAATATCAGTTGCCCCAACTGCAATGGCACCGGCCACACGTCGAACGACTGCTCTACCTGCCACGGCGAAGGTACCGTCACCCGCACCGAGACAGTCGACTTTCGCATCAAGCCGGGCACTCGCGACGGCCAGCGCATCCGCCTGCAAGGCAAAGGCAATGCCGGCGTCAACGGCGGCGCTCCCGGCGATCTGTTTCTCATCGTGCGCACCGGCACGAATCCAGTGTTTACGCGCGTGGGCGACGACATTCAGATCACCGTCCCCATAACCGTTGCTGAAGCGGCCCTCGGGGCCAAAGTCGAAGTCCCCACCATCGACGGCCGCGCGCAATTGAAGATTCCGCCCGGCACGCAGAGCGGCCAAAAGCTGCGCATGAGGGAGCGTGGGGTGGAGAGCGCGTCGCATGCCGGCCAGCGCGGCGACGAAATTGTCACCGTGGAGGTCGCCGTGCCGCATCTGAACGACGAGCGCAGCCGCGAGATCATGCGCGAGCTGGCCAAGCTGAACCCCGACGATCCGCGCAAAGCGCTGTTCGATAAGTTGTAAATGCGGAGTTTGATAGGTCGTGCCGGAGCAAGGCGGTTTTCATGCGTGGTTTCTGGATGGCGAGATTGGGCTCTTCGGTACTGCTACTTTGTTGCACTTTTAGCCCAATCGGATTCTTGTCGGCTCAGGCCGCTGCTCGGCCCACAGGTCCGAAAGTTCCAGCGGCCTGCTTTTTCTTCAATCCAGTGAGGCGCGGTCGCCCTGGCCAAGCTTTTGGCACGCGCTCATATCGTGAGAGCGTTACTAGGGTGTACGACCTCTGGTGCGTGCCGAATGCGAGCGGCAAAGAAGCGAGAATGAAGGTTGTAGACGCAATGGTCGAAGAGTGGAAGTCAAACTGGGAAAACCCTCCCCGTACTGATGACTCATTTCGCGAGATAGGTTCATTTGACCTGCTTGTTTTAATTGGAATCACGCACCGACTTCCGGCACTAATGGAAACCGACCCAAACTTCAAAGAAGCATGGATCAAGGACTGCATCAATACCTGTTTCGAAATCGACGAGGCGCCGCCCCAAGATGCGGAATCCAGGAAGTTCGACCTGATGCAACATCAATTGCGCACCGACGTGCTGCATAATTTGAAAAGGGATCCTGCATCCGAACCTGTCATCCGAATGCTCATTAATGCCAGATTCACT
>JASHSG010000023.1 GCA_030040935.1 Acidobacteriaceae bacterium
GTTTTCGTACTCGGGCGGAAGCTCGTGCATCGACTTGAACTCGCGAAAGAGCTGAAGCGCGTGGGCGCGGACCGGCTCTGCTTGTCGCGGATCGACGCCATAGCGGCGCGCCGTTGAAAGCACGCTTTCCCAACGTTCGTGCTCGAACTCGCGATGTGCCCTGGCGCGCGCGTCCTGCTCGGCCAGCATCTGAGCAAGAATGCCGTCGCGCAATCCGAGCGGCGAGTAGCGAAAGCCTTTGAGCGCGAAACTCTCGAGGATTTCGGCGTAGACCTCGGCGCCGGCAACGATAATTTCTGCGCGGCGCGGTCCAATGCCGGGAACGGCCTCGCGCTCAGGAAGCGACATCTTGGCCAGTTTGCGGGCCAGTTTCCGCACGGAGCGCGCCGGCACCATTCCGGCAAGAATGGCGGAGCGATCCTCGGCGCGGTCGGAGCCGGATTTTACGACGAGCTTGCCCGCTTTTCTGGCGCCGGGCTTGCCGTTCTTGGCTCCCTGGGCGCAGGCGGCCGAGAGCGCCGCGGCAGTGCCGGATGTGGCGATGACCAGCGGCGACCGGCCCGGCTGAATTCTGCGATGAGCGCGCCGCAACTCGCGCGCGATCAACTGCCTCATTCGTGCGAGACCATCGCGCGGCGCGGGATCGTCCGAGAGGAACTGCTCGGTTAGCCGCACCGCTCCGAGCGGCAGGCTCACGGTCTCTTTAATGCGCTTGTGCTCAGAGAGCGTGATCTCGCAGCTGCCTCCGCCAAGGTCAAGCAAGAGCACCCGGCCGCCGGCTCCGGGCTCGGTGCCGGTAACGCCGAGATGGATAAGACGGCCTTCTTCAAGGCCGGAGATGATTTCCATGTTCCAGCCCGTTTCGGCCTTTACCCAGGCCTGAAATGCGGCGGAGTTGCGCGCGTCGCGCATGGCCGCGGTGGCCACCACGCGGATGCGGTCGACGCCGCGCGCCTGCACAGCCCGCTGAAAACGCTTGAGCGCGCGCAGCGTGGCCGCCATGGCTTCGGGAGAGATGAGACCGGTGTCAAAAACGCTGCCGCCGAGCCGGGTCACTTCGCGGTCTTCAGCGAGTGTTTTGAGCCGGTGCGCGTGCACGCGGGCGATCTTAAGTCTGCAGGAGTTGGAACCGATGTCGATGGCGGCAAAAGTGGGCATCTATTTGCGGTGCGCTCCTGAAAAGAGAATCAACCCTTCGCCAAGATACACGAAGGTCGCGCGCAATTGGGTACGCGAGTTCCACAGGCAGAAAAATGCAGAAACAGAGATACCAAATTAACTGACGAAATTTCGTTTTTATGGTTTGATGACCGTCGCGAGCAGCGCCGAGAGGCCGTTCCAGGCAATCTGGATGCCGATGCAGAGCAGTATGAAGGCAATCACGCGCAGGATTCCGTGCGCCGTCGAGGGCGGAATCTTTTTGGTGAGTTTGGGAGCGTTGGCGTAGCAGAAATAGCACAGCACGCTGAGAACAACGATGGAGAGAAAAACGCCCAGGTGAGCCAGGATGTTGTGGGTGAGATTCTTGTCGGAGATGTGCGCGGTGATGGTGAGCAAGCCAACGAGCGTCCCGGGCCCCGAGGTAATGGGAAACGTAAACGGGTAGAAGACGCCCTCGTCGAGGTGGCTCGTATCGGGCTCGGCCGGTTTTCCCGTCTCCTCCTGTTTGTTGCGGGTGTCTACGCCAGCGCTGCGCTCATTCAAGACGGCCCATCCCATGGCGGCGACGACGATGCCGCCGGAAAGCTGGACGATGGGCAGAGAAATGCCGAAGAAATTGAGAATGGCTGCACCGGTTACCTCAAAGACTCCAAGGAAGATGATGTTGGCGACCGCGATGCGGCGCGCCAGCGAACGGAGGACTTTGGGCGGTGCTTCGCCAACCAGCCCGAGAAAAACCAGGGCGGACCCGAGCGGGTTGATCAGCGGAAGGAGAACGCTAAACGCAACGAGAAATGCTTTCCATGCAGGCAAGTGGGTTCTCCCTTGCTGCATCTTAAAGCCTCTCTGAGAGATTCGGGATGCGAACAATTTCTACGACCGAATAGAAGCGGAGTTTGAATGGGCACACGAAGAGGGGAAATGCGCGCGCATCTGTGTGGCGCACGGGGCTCGATTCGTGACAAAGGTAATATCCGTCCTACCGGATAGTTGTATTTGGAAAATCGATTTAGGTATGGAGTTCGAAGTTGCATCTGTCTTAGTCTGGCCCTAGAACGAGAACTGCGTGAATCCGGGCCACGATGAAGCTTTTCAGAAAATTACCCCCCGTTCCGGGAACGGTGATCGCTCTTACGGCAATGCTGCTGGGATCGATGATCACTGTTGTGCTGATCGCCTCAGCGCCGTCGCACGCGGCGATGAGGCGTGCCCCTCTCTTTTCTCCCGTCGGAGTTACTGCGATCGGAATCACCGTGATGCTGTTGGTCCTGGTGGCCGCGCTTTTGATTGCGCGCGAACTGGCGGACCGAGAGTACAGCACTGACCGCGACTTTTTGAACGCATTTCTCGAACACATCCCCGACCACGTGTATTTTAAGGATCGCAACAGCCGCTTTCTGCGCGTCAACCGTTCGCTGGCCAACTGCTTTGGGCTGAGCGACCCCGCCGAAGCTGCGACGAAGACGGATTCCGACATGTTCACGCCGGAACACGCTAGCCGCGCCTTCGAAGACGAACAGAGGATCATTCAAACGGGCCAGGGGATAACGGGGATGGAAGAGAAAGAGACCTGGCCGGATGGACATGAGTCGTGGGTGTTGTCGACAAAAGTGCCGCTGAAGGACCGGCGCGGCCGGGTCGTCGGAACAATGGGGATCTCGCGCGATATCACCGACCGGAAACAGGCGGAGTTGCGGATTCGCTACATGGCGCTTCACGATGCGCTGACGGGACTCCCGAATCGTTCGCTTCTTGAAGATTTGCTGGCCCATGCGATCGCCCTGGCGAACCGGAACGCAAAACGGGTCGCCGTCCTGATGCTGGATTTGGACCGCTTCAAGAGCGTGAATGATTCGTTCGGGCACCATATCGGCGACCGGCTGCTTGAGGCGGTGGCTGTGCGATTGAGAAATTGCCTTCGCGAAAGCGATATTGTCGCACGGTTGGGCGGAGACGAATTCGTGATCGGCCTGCCGATGGTGGAAAGACACGAGGACGTGGAGCAGGTGGCGAGCAAGGTGCTCAGCGCCTTAACCGCGCCCTTCGAGATCGAAGGACATGGAGTTCAGATCGGCGCCAGCATTGGCATCTGCGAGTATCCACCCGATGGCGAAAATCCGCGGGACTTGCTGCAGGCCGCGGACACCGCGATGTACGAGGCGAAGAACACCGGGCGCGGCAATTATTCCTTCTTCACGCCGGAACTTACCGATGCGACGCGCCGCCGCCAGAAGCTGGAGTTCGACCTTCAGCACGCCTTGGCTCGAAATGAGTTTGTGCTGTATTACCAACCGCTGGTCGCGACGAATTCAGGCGGCATCACCGGCGTAGAGGCATTGCTGCGCTGGCGTCATCCGGAGCAAGGGATGATCTTCCCTAACCAGTTCGTTCGGCAACTGGAAGAATTGGGATTGATGGCCGAGGTGGGGGAATGGGTGCTGAGAACTGCATGCATGCAAAATGCGGCGTGGCAGAAGGAAGGGCTCGCGCCGATTCGCATGATGGTGAATCTTTCGTCAGTGCAGTTCTACCGGAGCAATATCGCCAAGAGCGTAAAGAGAGCGCTATCTGAATCCGGGCTGGATCCGAAGTGGTTGGAGCTGGAGTTGACTGAATCGCTGATGCTCGATGACTCAGAGACCACGATCAAAATCATGCAGACGCTGAGACGGCTCGGAGTAAGCCTGTCGCTCGACGATTTCGGCACCGGCTGGTCGTCTCTTTCATATTTGAGAAGATTCCCGATCAATCGCATCAAAATCGATCGTTCCTTCTTGCGCGACATCTCGTCGGAGCCAACCGCAGAGGCGGTAGTCAGAAGCATCATCAACCTGGGCCGCGATCTTGGCCTTGCCTGCGTGGCCGAGGGCGTGGAAACGTCGGAGCAGCTCAATTATTTCAGGAAGCACAATTGTGAAGAGGTGCAGGGATTCCTGTATAGCCCGGCAATCCCCGAAGCCGATTGTCGCGTGTTGCTTCGCGCGGGCAAGCTCAGTGTTCCGGGTACAAACTCAGTGCCATTCGCCAAAACCAGGAAGACTTCCAATTACGCCGTTCCGGCGGCATAAGATGGCGCCGTCGCCCGCTCGGCCCCAAGCCTCAGGAATCAATTACTAAACGACCGTGTTCGCTGTTTGGGCGGACCTTTTGTCGGCTGAGGGACGAATTCGCTGCGGCATGGCGATTATGACCGCGCGCCGACAAACTTGCTCGAAGCCGACGTGACGAAGTCTGCGGCTGCAACGACAGGCCAACCGGCGCGGCAGCCAGTACGGTTTGCACTGTGAAACGGAGCCAGAAACGCGGCTGGTATTCTGGTATGGATAAAAGGCTTTTGCCGCCGGATTTAAGCGATTTTTGATTGGTGATTCCAAGAGGCTGGGCCCTTTTCTTTTCGCGACGCGGCGGAATTCCGCCCGGGCGCCGGACGGACGAAACACGCACAAACCAAGATGACAACAATGAAGACGACGAGGACAATCGATCGCCGCCAGGCTGTTCTCTCAACACGCACAGTGTGGCTGGTTTTTGCTGTCGTCTGGGTCACGATTTACTTTGCCTCGTTGTTCTC
>JASHSG010000233.1 GCA_030040935.1 Acidobacteriaceae bacterium
GCGATGCGCCGCGCCTCCGCGAGCACAGAAGACGAGCTGCGGCTGCGCTCCTTGCCCCGCGTGTACGGCACCACACAATACGAGCAGAATTTGTCGCAGCCTTCGATGATGGTGATATATCCGCGATAGGGATTTTGCCGCGCGGTGAACTCGGTTTCGAAGGTTTCGTCGGTCTGGCGGTCGTCGAGGCCAGTCACGCGGCCTTCGCCGGCTTCGAGGCGCGCCAGCATCTCCGGCAGTTTGCGGTAGGACGCCGACCCCGAAACCAGCGACACGTAGGGCGCCCGCTCGAAGATCTTCTCGCCTTCCTGCTGCGCCACGCAGCCCAGGACACCGAACCGCTTGCCCTCTTTGTGCAGACGCTTGTAGTCGTTGAGGCGATGGAAGACCTTTTGTTCCGCCTTGTCGCGAATGGAGCAGGTGTTGTAAAGAATCAGCCCGGCGTCTTCCTCCGACTCCACCTGCCGATAGCCCTGCTGGCGCAGGGTGCCGATCACCTTCTCGGAGTCATGGGCGTTCATCTGGCAGCCGAATGTCTCCAAATAAAATGTTTTCTCGGTCGCCATCGTCTTCTTCAGTATACGAGGAATCCGGAATCTGCCTAAATGACGGCGCCCGCTTTCGCGTCTTTTGTTTAAATACCGATTCCGCGTTTCTTTCCTCACAGGACATCTTTGAGTGTTACTTTCAACTCACGAGTCTCCGTACCATGCCGGACGGTTAGCCGTAGTTGCGTGCCTGAAGGCTCGAGGAACGCCGGCTGATTCATTTCATCGCTGGGCGTTTTGCCGTCGATCGCGGTGATCAAGTCGCCGATTTCAACACCGGCCTGCGCGCCGGGGCTGCCGGGTAGAACGGTCATTACCTGCAGTCCATGGCCGAACGAATCGAAAAGGAGCCCGGCGCGATTAAAGACTTCGGGCTCCGCCGATTCTTTCGTGGTTTCGAAGTAGACCTGCCCGTGAATGCAGTCGAAGACCTCGGTGAAATGGCGAAGAATGTCCTGCCCGATGTTACCGTCGAGATCTCTCTTGTCCGAGGGATCTGTGCTGAAGCGTGCAATGACGCTTGGGACACGAACCTCGCCAATGCGCATGGTATTGACGCGCGCGAGATACGCTTGCGGTGAAGGACCGGCAAATCCGCGACCGTTGTAACCGAGGAAATGCGCGCCCAGCGCTTGGAGCATGTTGTTCTTCACCGTAAAACCGGTGAACATCATAGTTCCCGAATCGTTGCCCGAATCAAGGTCAAACCATCCAGAGGCATCTCCGATGGAAGCCTTGACCAGCAGTGCGTGGTCCTGGATTCGAAGAGGTACAGCCTTGCCGGGACCAGAGTAATGAAAGTTTGGACCATCGTAGAACGTGATCCGCTGCCTTTCGTAGTTCATTTTGACGGCGAAGCGACGCATCAGCTCGTAACCGACGGCAATCGAGGTGTCGTCGACTCCGCCGGGAAAATCGATGACGTAGAAAACCTGATTGCGAAGCAGGAGATCGCCGATCTGGAGAGTATCCACCCGGGTTTTGTGTACCTGCACGTAGGCGGGACTGGATGTACCGAGCTCCGACGCTTGAGCATCGAGCTTAAGCCCCAGCTTTTCGGCCATCTTTGCCGATAGGATGTTCACACCCGAGCCGGTATCAAAGACCGCTTTGAACGGCCCTTTGCCGTCGATCTTCGCCTCGAACACGAGCCCGCCCTCGGCGCGCACCGAGACTTCGCCTTCAGGCGGCATCTCATAGTCCTTGCCGGACGGGGAAATGATCGTGGCAACGCTTGGGAGCTGGGCGCCGAGAACAGTGCCGCAAAAGGACCAAAGAAAGATCGAGCTGAGCACAACAGGCCTGAAAAGCGAATTGAATTCGAAGTCGCTCACTCGACGGCTTGTCATCTAAGTGGCTCGTACTCCTACGCACGCAGCAGCTTGAACGCGTGCGTCCATTCGTTCTTCGTGAATCCCAAAACGCACCACAGCATGGCTAACGGCTCGATGGCGCGCGCCGCTTCCACCTTGCCCATGTCGGCCGTCTCCCAGCCAAACTGTTCCAGAATCTGCGACACGACTTTCTTGGCTCCGTCGTCGTTGCCGCAGATAAACATCGTCGGTTTCCCTGCCTTGTACTGCGGATTCACGAATTGACCGTTCCCGACGGAGCTGAAGGTTTTAACGAAATGCGCTTTGGGAAACTCGCGCTGCAGCCTCTCCATCAGCGAGTCGTCGAACGTGGTAAAGAACTTCAGAACGCCGTTCACCGGCGGCGCGTCGGCGATAGGGTTACACGCGTCCATCACCAGCTTGCCGTCGAGGTGCGCCGATCCTGCCATGCGCAAGACGTCAGCAGCGATCGAGCCTTTCACGGCCAGCGCCAGCACCTCGCCAAATGCCGCAGTCTCACTGAAGCTGCCCACCTTGGCCTTGGGATTCTTCTTCTGCCAGTCAGACAGCTTGGCAGCATCGCGCGTGCCAATCATCACATGATGACCGTGCTTGATGAACCCCGCGGCCAGCGATTTTGCCACGTCGCCCGAACCCAACACTCCAACCTTCATCGCTTTTTCTCCTCTCTATTGCTCCGGCTGATCGCGCAATCCGGTGTGCAGATAGGCGACCACGGCATCCATCTGTTGCTTCGACATCTGGTAGGCGAACGAAGGCATCATTCCCTTCCCCGACATCAATACACGCTCGACTTCTGCATCCGTTGCCGGCTCACCATCGGGCAGCGTGCTGCGGTTGAAGAGGCCGTGCAGGCTCGGCGGAACTTTTTTCAGATGCAGATCGTTCTGCTCGTGGCAATGCGCACAGCCTACGTTGTAGAGATGTTGTCCCTCTGCCTGTTGATCCGTCAATTTCTGCGTGGAGCGACAGCCCATGATTCCCGCCGTCATCAGCGCGACCGCACATCCTAACCTTCTCACCGTTTCCACGCTTTCCTCGTGAATTCTCGTTCACAGCGCAACCCTGCTGTCCGCCGACTATCCTTATCCTATGGCGCTTCCCACCCTGGACGAAATCCGCGACGCTCAATCGCTGGTCTATCGATACATGCCGCCGACACCCCAATACAGTTGGCCGCTGATTAACCAGCGGCTCGGCGCCGAGACCTGGATCAAGCACGAGAATCACACCCCTGTCGGAGCCTTCAAATTACGCGGAGCTTTGGTCTATGCGACGTGGCTCAAGGAAACCATGCCCAGCCTTGCCGGAATTGTGGCGGCGACTCGTGGCAACTTTGGCCAGGGTGCGGCCATGGCCGCGCGCCTCCTCGGAATGAAGGCCGTCATCGTGGTTCCCCGCGGCAACAGCGTTGAGAAGAATCGGGCGGCACTGGCACAAGGGGCCGAACTCGTCGAATACGGCGAAGACTTTCAGGAATCGCTTGAGTATGCCAGCATCCTGGCGCGGGAACGCGGATACGCGATGTTCGAATCGTTCCATGAGCGCCTCGTTTCGGGCACTGCCACCTATGCTTTGGAAATGCTTCAAGCGGCGCCGAAGCTGGACGTTGTATATGTCCAGATAGGAATGGGCTCGTCGATCTGCGGCATGGCTGCGGCCAGGAAGGCTCTCAATTTATCCACCGAGATTGTCGGTGTTACGGCCACAGCATGCGCGGCGAGCGCGCTCAGCTTCAGGCAGCGCAAGCTGGTTGAATCCCCCGCTGCCTCATTGATCGCGGACGGTCTTGCCTGCCGCAGGCCGAATCCGGATGCCCTCGAAATTATCTGGGCCCATGTGGCGCGCATTGTGGAAGTCACTGACGACGAGATTGCAGA
>JASHSG010000234.1 GCA_030040935.1 Acidobacteriaceae bacterium
GCATCCGCGTCTCCACTGCGCGAATCCGCTTCAGCAGCACCTTGTGATAATCGCTCGGCCGCCGCTCGCCGCCTGCATCTTTCTTGCCGGGCAAAACGCGACTTGTCCACGCATACCTCGCCACCCAGCCATTCCATGGCTCTGAACTTTCGGTCGAGAACGGTGCCTCGGGGTAGAGATAACTCGCAAAGCACACCAGCGCCGATCGCGCCCAGGGGAAGGGAACAGCAGCCCGCTCGCGCAGCAGCCGCCCATCCTCTGCCTTGCGCTCCAGATATCCCATCGTCCCGGCGCGGCCCTTTGCGACCCACTCGCGGAATCGCTCTGCATCGCGCGCCTCGGCTTGGTAGGGCAGCGCCACCAACCCGGCTTCGTCGAAGCCCGCCTCCAGCGCAAGTGCCCGCGCCCGCTCGCGCGTGAGCCCGCCGGGCGATCCTGGTGGTACTTCCTGCCCGGACTTCTGCACGCCTTCCCCGCGCGAATCCTCTGCCTTCGGCGCCATGGAACTTTCCTCTTTCACCCTGCGTACTCCATTTTGTTGTTCATTTGCGGACGCGCTCGCCGAAGCCGCACACTTGCTGCCGCGTTTGCTGCTGGCAGGGGACGCAGAAGCCCTCGAGATTCAGCATATTCCCCAACCGCGGCGTTGTTTCGTTTGGACCGTCGCTTGCTTATTCCAAGGCCGGGCACGTCAGCATCCCGCCGGCCGGCAAGCTCGGCACTTCCATTGCAAGGTCCGCCAGCAAGGCGACAGCAAAGGCATTGCTGGCAACCGGGGGACCGGGAGGATATTATGGGCACCCATCGAGTTGAACGAGCCAGAAACATCGTCCTGCGCATGAAGGAGCTTGTCCGAGGGCAGGAACAGCAGTTCCTTCAGGAACTGGCGCCGGCCGTCGTGAGCGAAAGCGTAGCTCTCGACTTCGGCGCGGTGGAGCGTATTGACGCCGCAGGCCTCGCCGCTCTCATTACGCTCTATACCGACGCCTGCAAGGCGGGCCACACTCTTACGGTGTCGCGACCTACCCGCCACGTACGCGAAATTCTTCAAATTGTGGGCCTCGATCGCGTTCTCCTCGCACGCTTTGAAGGCGGCTGCCCTCTCGAAGATCTCCAGCTGCAGGAATCGGCGGCCTGAGCGGCTGCGGCACCTCTGCACAACCTGAGCAGAGTAGAATGACCCCAATCCTGCCCTCGATTGGCGAGGTTCATCGCTCATGCCCGCAAAGCGTCTTTGCCTCATCGGCCTTATCGCCGCGATGGTTGTTCCCTGCACATCCCGCGCCCAGGACGCAGCTTCCGCCAAGGCTTTTTTGATCTCCATCTACCGCCATTATCAAAATGGAGGGAAAGGCATCGAGTTCGACGGCCCGCGTGCGAGCCTCTACTTCGAATCGTCGCTCCTGGCGCTTGAAAAGGCCGATGTGAAGGCAAACGGCCCCGACAATGTACCTGCGATCGACGCGGACCCAATCTGCAGTTGCCAGGATTACAGCGGAATCTGGAATCTCATGATTGAGGTTCAGCCCGAATCGGCGCGACGGGCCAGGGCAAATGTATCGTTCGCCGTGTTCACTCCGAAAGAAAGCCCGGATGAGCTGCCGACAAAACTCGTGATCACGCTCGTGATCGAGAACGGCGGCTGGCGCATCTGGGATATCCTCGACGACTCCGACCCGAAATCGACTTTTTCGGTGCGCCAGCACCTCCAGGACGATCTCGCAACGCTCCGGAAGAATCGAGCATCTGCGCCCCGCTAGCGCCCACGATCATCCTGTGAACGCCACGCGCACTCTCCGGCTCACCCCGCGCCGCCGCGCGATCCTTCTCGCGTCCGTCTTAAAATACGGTATCTCTTCGGCGTCAAGGGCATTTGAGGTCCGCCAGTTCGCACCCCTGTGCCCCCAGTCACAGGCAGCCCCAACCCTCTCGCGGTATTCCTACTTACGACTCGTAACGGCCGTCCGCCGAAGTCCCATAGTTTGAGGGCCACGCCCCGCGCGTCGTTTCAACCCATCTTCATTGGCGCGCAGGCCTCCGTTCCTTTACCCTTTCCTATGGACCGCATGGCGGAATCCGACCAGAACCTACAAGCAAGGGAGACTTGAATCTCATGGCGCAGGGCGTAATGGAGCAGTCTGCTGAACCGGCAGGCTCATCAACAACCAAGTATGTGTATTTCTTTGGTGGCGGCAAGGCTGACGGCAACGGCAAGATGAAAGACGTGCTCGGTGGCAAAGGCGCAGGCCTGGCCGAGATGACCAATGCCGGTTTGCCCGTGCCTCCCGGCTTCACCATCCAGACCGAGGCCTGTCGCGAGTACATGCGCGGCGCGCTTAGCCCTCAAATCGAAACCGAAATGCTCGACGCCCTCGAGAAGCTCGAGAAATTGCAGGGCCAGAAGCTTGGCACCGGCGAAAATCCGCTGCTCGTCTCGGTCCGCTCCGGCGCCAAGTTCTCCATGCCCGGCATGATGGACACGATTTTGAATCTCGGCTTGAACGATCAGGCCGTCGAAGCGCTCGCCAGGCGCAGCAACAATCCCCGGTTTGCTTACGATTCCTATCGCCGACTCATCCAGATGTTCGGCGACGTCGTTCTCGACGTTCCCAAGAAAAAATTTGAGCACATCTTCGACGGCGTCAAGGCCGCAAAGAAGGTGAAGTTCGACTACGAGCTCCAGCCCGAAGCGCTCAAGCAGATCATCGCCGAGTACAAGAAGCTGGTGAAGAAGGAGACCGGAAAGGATTTCCCGCAGGACCCGCTGGTGCAGCTGGCCGCGGCCCGCGACGCCGTCTTCCGCAGCTGGCAAAACGATCGCGCCAAGACCTATCGCCGCATCAACCACATCGACGACTGGCTCGGCACCGCCGTCAACGTGCAGGCCATGGTCTTCGGCAACCTGGGCGAGAACTCTGGCACCGGTGTCGGCTTCACGCGCAATCCTGCCACCGGCGAGCATGTTTTCTTCGGCGAGTACCTGATGAACGCGCAGGGCGAAGACGTC
>JASHSG010000235.1 GCA_030040935.1 Acidobacteriaceae bacterium
CTCTTCCAAGCTATTGCCCGGCGGCGGGGCCGTCAAACGCGAGATTGCCGGCTGGAGACCGGCAGCAGGCTCGGCGCGCGGGAAAAACGGCCGAAGGTATAATCGGACGCATGGCGGCAAGCGTGCAGATGAAGGCTGCCGAGGGCGCAGAGGTGCTCGGCATCGATGCGGAAACGAGGGATGCGGCAGAAAAGCTGCGCGCGCTGGAGGCGCGGATCGCGGAGTTAGGCAGCCTGATGGTGGCTTACTCCGGCGGAGTGGACTCGGCATTTCTGGCGGCCACGGCGCATCGCGTGCTGGGCGAGCGCATGCTGGCGGTGCTGGCCGATTCGCCTTCGCTGGCGCGGCGCGACTTGGAACATGCTTGCGGATTCGCGCGGTCACTCGACATGCCGCTGCGGGTGGTTGCCACCGACGAGCTCGATCGCGCCGAATACTCGCGCAACGACGCCAACCGCTGCTTTCACTGCAAGGACGAGCTTTTTTTGGTTTTGGAGAAGCTGGCGGGGAACACGGGATTTGCGCACATCGCCTACGGGATGAATGCCGACGACACGCGGGATTTTCGTCCCGGGCAGCGCGCAGCGGAGAAACATGCGGTGCTGGCACCTCTCGCCGAGGCCGGGCTGACGAAGCAGGAAGTGCGTTCGTTGGCGAAGGCGGCCGGATATGCGGTGTGGGATCGGCCGGCTGCGCCTTGCCTGAGCTCGCGGGTGGAGTACGGGCGCACGGTGACGCGCGAAGTGCTGGAGCAGGTGGAACGAAGCGAGGCAAGCTTGCGCGAGATGGGCTTTCGCGAGATGCGCGTGCGCCACCACGGGGAACTGGCGCGTGTGGAGATTGCGCGCAACGAGCTCGAGCGCGCGCTGACGATGAAGATGATGGACGCGATTACGGCGGCGCTGAAGCAAGCAGGATTCAAATACGTCACGCTCGATTGCCAGGGGTTCCGCTCCGGGGCGATGAACGAAGTTCTGGAGAATTCGATGGTGCCGGCGGAAGCGCTGGCGCGGCGGGACGCGTAGGCGATTCCAATTGCAAATGGTGGTCGGATTCGAAGGAGGCCGGGAGCCCACGGATTATTTTGGGGGTTCAAGGCTGCAACCAAGGCCGCGCCATTTCAAGCCTGAAAGAAACTGCACCAATCCCCAATTCCCTTCCCTGACCCGAAACAATTTAGAATCACAGGGCAATGCGAATCGGCTATCTGGAGTGCTTTTCAGGGATCAGCGGCGACATGATGCTGGGCGCGCTGGTGGATGCAGGCGTGCCGTTTGAGCTGCTCGCCGAGACCGCAGTGGCGTTGAATGTTGGCGCGCGCCTGGAGATGCACAAGGTGACGCGCGGCGGGCTGGCGGCGGTGAAAGTGGACGTGATTCGCGGCGAGGGGCAAGGGATCAGGGGTCAGGGATCAGAGAACAGAGAGCAGAGAACAGAGAGCGCAGGTCAGGGAGCGGGCGGAGCGCACAGTCACGAACACGGGCATGAGCATCGTCACGGCGATGAGAGCCACGGGCATGCGCCGCACCGATCGCTCAAGACGATTCTGGGGATCATCGATGCCGCGCCGCTGAAAGACACGGTGAAGCGGAGTGCGGCGCGCGCCTTCCAGCTGCTGGGCGAGGCCGAGGCGGCGATCCACTCAATCCCCATTGAGAATGTGCACTTCCATGAAGTGGGCGCGGTGGACACGATTGTGGACATCGTGTGCGCGGCGGCGGGATCGGAGGCGACGGGCGTGGGCCGCTGGATGGCTTCGCCGCTCAATGTAGGGAGCGGGACGGTGAAATGCGCACACGGGACGCTGCCCGTGCCGGCGCCCGCGACATTGGCGCTGCTCGGCGACGCGCCTATATACGCGGCCGGCGAGCCAATGGAACGAGTGACGCCGACCGGAGCTGCGGTGCTGCGGATGCTGGAGGCGACATACGGCGCACTGCCGGCGGTGAGCGTGAAGGCGCGCGGCTACGGAGCAGGCGGGCGCGACACGCCGGCGGAGCCAAACCTGCTTCGTCTTCTGGTGGGGGAGGCAAACGAGGAGGCGGAGGGCAACGAAGCAATTGCGGTGATTGAGACGGTCATAGACGACGCGACTCCGCAGTTGCTGGCATACGTGAGCGAGTTGTTGATGGAGGCAGGCGCGTGGGATGTATACAGGGCGCCGGTGCAGATGAAGAAGGGACGCGCGGGCGTGCAAATGACGGTCCTGTCGAGCCGGGACGCGATGCCAGCGCTGCGCGAGCTTCTGCTGCGGGAGACGACTACGATTGGCCTGCGCTGGCGGATGGAAAACAAGGTGGCGCTGGCGCGCGAATTTGCCGAAGTGGAGACCGAGTGGGGGAAGGTTCGGATCAAGGTTGCGCGCTGGCCTTCGGGCGAAGCCGCCAACGCATCGCCGGAGTACGAGGTATGCCGGAATATTGCGCGCCGGCATGGGGTTCCGTTGAAGCGGGTGATGCAGGAGGCGATGCGGGCGTACGCGGAGAGGGAAGGCTTGTTGGCGGACAGACCTGCGGAGAAAGGGCGCTGATGGATCGTTCGCAGATCGAGGCAGTGCTGAACGAAGTCCGGTCGGGATCGACCAGCGTAAGCGAAGCGCTGGAGCGGCTGCGCAACCTGCCCTTCGAGGACCTGGGATTCGCCAAGGTCGACCATCACCGCGGGCTGCGCACGGGCATGCCCGAGGTGATCTTTGCGGAAAGCAAGACGGCGGCGCAGGTAGCGGCGATCTTTGCGCGGATGGCGAATGCCGGCGGAAACGTGCTGGCCACGCGGGCTGCGCGCGAGGTCTTCGAGGCGGTTGAAGCCGTAGAACCGCGCGCGAAGTTTCACGAAACGGCGCGGGCAATCACGCTGATGCAAACGGAGCCGGCTGCCGGCAAAGGAACAGTGGGGGTGGTGTGCGCCGGAACAAGCGACCTGCCAGTGGCCGAGGAGGCCGCAGTGACGGCGCGGCTGATGGGCAACACGGTGGAGCTGGTTGCGGACGTAGGCGTGGCCGGCATTCACCGGCTGCTGGCGCAGCAGATGACGCTCAGCTCAGCGCGGGTGCTTGTGGTCTGCGCGGGCATGGAGGGCGCGCTGCCCACGGTGGTGGGCGGCCTTGTGAATGCGCCGGTGATTGCCGTTCCGACGAGCGTGGGTTATGGCGCTTCGCTGGGAGGCATAGCTGCGCTACTCGGCATGCTGAACACCTGCGCGCCCAATGTTTCGGTGGTGAACATCGATAACGGATTCGGCGCGGCGTGCATCGCGTCGCTGATCAATCATTTATAGCCGCACGCTTCGATTCGCGGGCCGGGCCGCAGCAATGGCACGAGTCTGGCGGCCGGCACGCGCATGAATACCCTAGGGCCGATCGTAGAAGCGGAAGAACAGCGACGGCCGGGCGACAGACTCTGTCCTGGCCACAAGCGAATCAGCCTGAGAATCGCTGAGCGGGGTGAAGTCGCGAGCAAGGTTTACGTTCTCCTCGAGCTGCGCGATGGAGTCGCAACCGATGATGACGGTG
>JASHSG010000024.1 GCA_030040935.1 Acidobacteriaceae bacterium
TGATAGAAGTGCCACACCAGGATGGCGAGTGTGGCGAGGATGGCCTCGTAGAAGTGGACGGCTGTCGCGACATCGACCCACCAGCGGGCGAAGAGATCGCCGACCCACACCTTGGCCCAGATCATGATGCCGGTGAGCCCCATGAGAGCGGTTCCCCACACCAGAGCCCAATACTCGGCTTTTTCCGCGTAGTTGAAGCGGCCGAATTTCGGCTTCCCCTTGCTCAGGCCGAGATAGTAGCGCATGGTTGCGAATGCGTCGAAGGCGTCTTTGGGCCGTGGCGCGATGTCGCGCAGCAGGCGGCGGCCTTCGCGGGCGATGGCGAGGTAGAAGACGTGATAGAAGCCGGCGCCGATGAGGATGACTCCAGCGACACGATGGATGATGCCGCGCAGATTTTCACCCATGCCGAGCGTGTGCGCGAACCAGGTGTCAGGGAACTTGAGCGCGAAACCGGTGATGACGAGAACAATGAAGCTCGAGAGCAGGACGAGGTGCTGCCAGCGTTGATTGACGGTCATGCGCGTCATGAAGGGATTCATCATGCGGCGGCGGGCGACGGCTTTCGCGCGCCAGAGGATGGCGTTATGCAGGAACATGGCGCCGATGACGAGGAGGATGAGCGGGATGTAGATCCAGCGGACCCAGCGCACGGCGATGGAATCGATATCGCCCGAGCGCGCGCCGGAAAGATGAACCGGCGTGCGGGTGAATTTTTGCGTCACGCCTTTGTGGCACTGGCCGCAGGTTGCGTCGAGATTGGCGCGGTTGATGGTGGAGCGGGGGTCGCTCGAGGGGAGGATGTTGTGGACGCCGTGGCAACTGGAGCAGTTGGCGGCGACAACGGAACCGCCTTCGGAAGCCAGGCCGTGATAGCTGTCGAAGTAGCTGGTGACGCGATTGCCGGGGACGCCGAACTCCTGCGAGAGGCGGACACCTTCGTGGCAGCGAGCGCAGATATCGCGGGAGACGTTCTGCTCTGCGACGGGGGAGTTGGGATCGGTATGCGGCTTGATGGAATGGATGCCGTGGCAATCAGTGCAGGTGGGCGCGAGCATATTGCCGCGCGCGAGCGCCTGGCCGTGAATGCTGGCGGTGAACGTTCCCGCGATTTCGGAGTGGCATTTGCCGCACGTGGACGCGACGGCAAACTTTGAGATGGGCGATTGCGGATTGCTGGCAGGAAGAATCTGGTGGACGCCGTGGCAATCGGTGCAGACAGCGGCCTTTTGCGAGCCGTTGGCGACGGCGCGGCCGTGGACGCTCTCCTGATACGACACGAAGGGCTGCGCGGATTCGCCGTTCGACTCCATTAGAAATTTTTGGCCGTGGCAGCGGCCACAGGTGGAGGGGATGTTGGCGTGATTGACGGGCGATTTTGGGTCGTCGCCGGTGACGATCGAGTGAACGTCGCCGTGGCAATCCTGGCAGGTGGCGGGGATTTGACCGGAGGCGGTGACCTGAGCGTGGATGCTGTGCGCGTAGGCGTTGTGCTCGCCGGCGTGGCACTGGTCGCAGGTGACTTTTTTTGCCGTCTCATGCGGGATGCTGCGAATGTCGGAGTGGCAGTCGACGCACGAAAACATCGATTCGTGAACGGAGTGCTTGAACTTGGCCTGGTCGACGGCAATGCTGTGGCCGGCCGAGTCGGTGAGGGTCGGGTCGGCGTGGCACGTGAGGCAGTCGGAGTCCTTGAGCTTTTGCGCGGAGGTTGGGGAGGGAGCCCAGGCAAATAGGAAAAAAGCGAAGAAAACAGCGGAAACCCAGCGTGCGGAGCTCACAGATTGAGGAGACGCTTTTGCGGGGCGAAGATGCGGTGATAGGAGTCACAATGGAGCAGTTAGCTATCAGCTTGCTCGTGGCGGGAGCGTTATCCCAGGTCTCGAAAGCGAGACCTGGGGCACCCGCTCATTTTGCGAGAGCGAGCGGCGCGAAACGCAACCGCAGATCCTTCGACTACGTTCGGCGCGCGATCGTGGGCGATCGCGCGCCTCACTACGCTCAGGATGACAATTAAAAGCAGGCGCGCAGGACGACACGTCGGCGTGAGTGCGATCACCGGTCTCAGAATCGAGACCGGGGGCAGCCGCATCTTCGTGCGTTCCCACCCTCGCCGCAAAGGCAAATACGCGGTGAGGGTTAGCACCCATTCTTGCGGTGAGTTAAGAAAGAAACGAACTAGCTGAAATATGCCGTCAGGGTGAGCACCAGGAGCATGAGGCCGATGGCGATGGCGAGGGCGCCGACGACTTTGGAAAAGTTCACGAGCCAAAGCGGCGGCGCGATTCCCAGGCGCGATTCGGCTTTGCCTTCGGCGACCATTCTTTTATATTCCAGCGGTCGCTTGTGGCTGAATTCCTCTTCGCTCTCGACGCCGGTGAAGATCACCATATCCATCGGAAAGCTGTCGGGCCTGAGGTGCGTATTGACGAAGTGGATGGAGAAGATAAAGAGGATGGCCAGCAGGCCCTCTTCGCTGTGGATGACGAGCACGGCGTTCAAAGCCCAGCCGGGAAGGAAGTGGGCGAAGAACGGCGCGAACCACATTGCGTAGCCGGAGAAGCCAATGACGATCATTCCCCAGAACACCGCCCAGTAGTCGAATTTTTCCCAGTAGGCGTAGCGCTCGAACTGCGGCTTGGGGCCGAGGCCAAGGAACCAGCGCATGTGGCCGAAGAGATCCTTCACGTCTTTCCAGTTGGCGACCATGGAGGTCGAGCCCCAGAAGATTCCTTTTTCGCGGCGCAGCAGGCCGCGCTGGAAGACTTCCTTGACGTGGATGAGGAAGGCGATGGTGAGGACGATGGCGCAGAGTTTGTGGAAGAAAAGGATGGCGCCGAAGCCGCCAACGCCGGCGGCGAACTTGCGGGCCCAGAAGCTCTCGCTGAAGCGCATGACGAGGCCGGTGGCGGCGAGACCGAGAAACGTGGTGAAGAGAACCGCGTGCATATAGCGCTGCTGGCGCGTGAAGCGCACGAAGTAGCGGGGACTCGCGGTTGCGGCGGCGGCAGTGCCGGTTAGAGATTGGGCGAGCTCAGTATCAGGCATTTTTTCCTCCATTTGCCGCCTTGTTCTTGACCTGGCTATAGCGAGAGCGGATCAGCCAGAGGATGGTGTGAATCATGAAGAAGGTGAGCACGCAGGCGAGCAGCAGATTCATAAAGAGGCGCACGAAGTAGAGTCCCGGGCTGAGCTTGCGATCTCGGGCGTTGGCGTGGGGCTGATATTGCACGAAGCTCAGGTTGGCTCCGGCGTGGCAGCGGCCGCAAGTGGTGACGAGGTTCGCCTGGTTGATGGGCGAAGCGGGATCGGACGCAGGGCGGACGTCGTGTGCCCTGTGGCAATCCCAGCAGCGGGCGGTTTCAACATAGCCGCCGAGCGAACCGAGCTGCGAGTGGAAGGTGTCGCGGTAGGTGGAGAACTTGTCTTTATGGCAGTTGCCGCAGATGGGTGTGGACTGCATGCGGAACTCGGACTCGGTGGGCTGCAGAATGGCGTGCGCGGTGTGGCAATCGCTGCAGACGGGCGCGTTGAGATTGCCCTGTGCAACGGCGTGGCCGTGGACGCCCTGTTCGTAGTCAGCTTCAATTTTGGCGTGGCAGTTGCCGCAGGTTTTGGGGATGTTCGATTTGTAAGTCGGGCTCTGCGGGTTGGTGTGGCTGAGGATGCCGTGCGATCCGTGGCAGCTTTGGCAGTTGGCCGCGACAAGGAGGCCTTCCTTCGAGAGCGCGAAGCCGTGGATGGAGTCAATGTAGTTGGGATAGACGCTGGGCAGTCCGTGCTTGCCGGCCATGCCGTTGTTACCGTGGCACTGGCCGCAGGTTTTGGGCACATTGAGCGGATAGACTGCAGAGCGCGCGTCGGTTTTAGGGAAGATTTCGTGCGCGTTGCCGTGGCAACTGGTGCAGGGATGGTCCTTTGAGTCGGCGTGGACGCTGGTCTTTAGTTGCGCGGCCTGATCGGCGTGGCAGGTCTCGCATTGGACGGGAGCGATTTTGTCGGGATGCGGGTAACCCTTGATGTCGGCGTGACAGTTGGAGCACTGAAGGCTGCCGTGAATGCTGGAAGCAAACCTTTGGCCGTCGACGGCGATGGAGTGACCATTGGAGTCGGTCATTGTGGCATCGCCGTGGCAGGTGAGGCAATCTTGTGCGCGGATGGCACCGGGCTCGAGCGCAAAGGCGAGAACGGCGATGGCGGCTGCGAGGGTTCCGTGACAAGAACTCAATCGAATTCTGTTCCGTGCGGCGAGAATCATTCTGCCGTCAACTTTCCCCAGGCAAAAGACCGCAGCTTCCCCTGGTCTGGTTCGTCGAAGTCCGCTGCGGATGGGGAACGAATCGCAGAGGGCACATTCCAGAGATGCGCTTTTGGGGCCGTTGCTGGCAGTGATAGGTGTCACAGGGGGGGCGATTTAGATCACAAATGCGGCGATTCACAGGGGGGTGATTGGGCTGTGTTAGGTTGAGGATTTGGGGTGAAAGACGAGCGATATGGGACAGATTACGGAGTTCATCAAGCATCATTACCGTCATTTCAACGCCGCGGCGCTGGTGGATGCAGCCGAGGCGTATAAGAAGCATTTGGCCGATGGCGGCAAGATGTTTGTGACGATCGCCGGGGCGATGAGCACGGCGGAGCTGGGGCTGTCTCTGGCCGAAATGATCCGGCAGGACAAGATTCACGGGATCTGCTGCACGGGAGCGAACCTGGAAGAGGATGTTTTCAACCTCGTGGCGCACAACTATTACGAGCGCGTGCCCAACTATCGCGACTTGACGCCGGCCGATGAAGCAAGGCTCCTCGCGCGGCACATGAATCGCGTGACGGATACATGCATTCCCGAAGAAGAGGCGATGCGGCGGATCGAGCACGAAGTGCTGGCGGAGTGGGTGAAGGCCGACAAGGCGGGCGAGCGGTTTTTCCCGCATCAATTTATGTACAAGATTTTGCTGTCGGGGGTTCTCGAGAAGAGCTACCAGATCGATCCCAAGGATAGCTGGTTGCTGGCGGCTGCCAAGAAGAATCTGCCGATGTTTGTGCCGGGGTGGGAGGACGCGACGCTGGGAAACATGTACGCGGGGCACTGCATATCCGGAGACGTAAAGAAGGTGCACACAGTGCGGACGGGCATCGAATACATGATGGAGCTGGCCGGATGGTATACGGACACGACCGCGAAGACGCCGCTGGGATTTTTCCAGATTGGCGGAGGGATTGCGGGGGATTTTCCGATTTGCGTGGTGCCAATGCTGCACCAGGATTTGCGGCGCGAGGATGTTCCGCTGTGGGCGTATTTCTGCCAGATTTCCGATTCGACGACGAGCTACGGGTCGTACTCGGGCGCGGTGCCGAACGAGAAGATTACGTGGGGCAAGCTCGGCGAGAAGACGCCGAAGTTCATTATCGAGAGCGACGCAAGCATTGTGGCGCCGCTGGTGTTTGCGTATGTGCTGGGGTGGTAGAGAGGCAGCCTTCAGCTATCAGCTTTCAGCCGTCAGTTTGATGGCGGCGGATAAGGGGCAAG
Source organism: Acidobacteriaceae bacterium (assembly GCA_030040935.1). Taxonomy (GTDB): domain Bacteria; phylum Acidobacteriota; class Terriglobia; order Terriglobales; family Acidobacteriaceae; genus Telmatobacter. The sequence goes on from JASHSG010000024.1 coordinate 5,528, forward strand.
AGATCAGGGAACAGAGAACAGAGGTCGGCGTGCGGAAGTGGATGGCGCAGTGCGCAGTGGCAGGAGTACTGCTGGCGGGGGCGGCTGCGGGCGCGGCGCAGGACGGGGGACCGTGGCGGGCGGCGAGCACAAACGCGCTCTCAATCACGAGCGACATTGCGATTGGCAAAGACAGGCTGTCGATTGACTACCTGGTGTATCCGCTGGCGCCGATACGGCCGCTGAAGCCGGTGGAAGTGAGCGCGGTGTTCGACGCCGACGTGAGTGCCGGGATCAACGGGATGCTGTACCGGTTGAGGATTCCGGCGAGGCAACGGTTTTTGAAGAAGAACACATTGTGCGGGGACGAGGACGTGCAGTGGATGGCGACCTACGCGACGGGGAAGACGCTGCAGGTTGCGTTTTTCTCGGGCGACGACATGCCGGTGTTCACATTCGATGCGATCTCGAAGTCGACGGATTTGTGTGGGACGTTTACGTATAGCCGGTAGCTATCAGCCATCAGCTCTTAGCCTGGGGCGTGCAGGAACGAGCGTTCGTGGTTTCC
>JASHSG010000236.1 GCA_030040935.1 Acidobacteriaceae bacterium
GCAGATGTTTTCACGGGCTGAACCCCTTGTTGGCTCGCGGCTTCAAATTGCGATCCGCGGCATCTGAGCGCTGCTGTCCACTCGCCCAGTTAAAAGCAAGATCGCTGCCAAAGGAAGAGTTCGGTCGGCAAAACTGCTATCTATTTGATAGAAAATGATTTAATAAAGAGCGAACGACCCCCAAATACACCTTTTCACGCCCTGTATACCCCTGTTTCCGGGTAATTTTTGCATGTTTCGGTAGTTTCTACCCAATCGCGGAAAACACATCCTACTTTGAATCAACGTGAATGATCCGGATCTCTGGGAATGCCCCATCCCAATCCTGCGCCAATGTGTCGAAGATCAGACGGAAATCCGCGCTGTCGCCAGGCTTCAGCGGCGCCGCCGACACAGGCTCAACATCTACATATGGCTCTCGTGTGCGAACTAAACTCATCGACTGAGTTTCGTTCTGCGCCACCTCGTGAGCGGGATCGCGAAATAGCACCTGCACTGTAATTCCCGTCACCGTGCGGCTGCCTGTGTTGGTGATCGATCCGTCAACATAGGTCACCTTGCCGCCTGCCAGGTTCGCCGACTCGCTCATGTGCAGATTGCTGATGGGCAAATTGCCTGCGTACGGATCGAGCGCCGCCGAGATCGGCGTCACCGCCGGCGCGCTCTTCCCATGCCGATAAAACAACGCCACCGCCGTTGCCACAGCCAGAACAATGACCGCGGCCGCCACCAGCGGCAGCCAGTTGCGTTCCTGCGCCGCGGGCGGACGAATCAGTTGTGGACCCGAGCTCACGAGCGCGATTGTACACCCGGTGCTCTTGGCGTCGTCATCGGTGCATGGGCTCTGCCGCGCGCATTCATCGAATCGTTACCGTTTGTTTGCATCGAATTTGCTCCCGCAGCGTCCAAAAAGCAGCCGCCGGTCAGTCACATTGGATCGGCAATTGAGGTCAAAACAAGGAACCGGCAACGCGATCGAGCCGTAAGTCAATTTGAGAGGCCACAACATGGTTCCCCCACACAACCGCCACGCAATTGGCGCGCCGAACTCATCGGACGCCTTTCCTCAGCCCAGGCCCGCAGACGAGCGCGCCTACCGCGGCCTCACAATCGCCGCCATGCTCCTCATCCTTGCGAGCATTCTTCTGGTCTAGGTTGTGTCGACTGATAAAAGCCAGCCAGAAATAGAGTCTTTGTCATCCTGACCGAATCAGATCGCGTTCCTTGCGGTCTGCGGAGTCGAAGGATCTGCGGTTGCTTTTCGTCGCTTTTGTCTGCTGCGCCCAATTTCCGTGCGTTCTGCTCACGCCTACAAGTCGATTCAGCCCCCGGTTGGCTTCGGTCAAAGCTGCTGCCCTCACCCAAACCGCGCGCGCTTCACCGACTGCCTGAAGTCATCTCCCCGCATTTCCACCCGGACGCACATCTCGGCGAGTCGCGACCTCATTCGGTCTCCGATGCGATCACCCAGAGTGTCTTCGAGAACCGCCGCTTTGGCTCCGCTTTTATCGAATCTGACGCCCGCTCCGGCCGGCATATCGGGGTAATTTGTTGTAATGATCGTCGTCTGCCGGTCGTTGTAACGGGTATTCAAAATCAGCGCCACCGTATCCCACACCCATTCATTGGGTTTCTGCGCGCCCAGGTCGTCGATCACAAGGACTTCGGCGGCGAAGACGGGCTTGAGCAACTCCAGTTCCGTAGTGCGCACCTCGGTGTTGTAGCTGTTTTGGATGCTCTTGAGCAGCTCACGATAGTCGCAGAAATAGCCGCGCGCACCGCGTTCCTGGATCAGTCGCCGCAAAATTCCAACCGCCAAATGTGTCTTGCCCAGCCCAGCGGTACCCACGAAAAGCAGCCCGCGTCCCGCCGTGTCAACGGGATACCTCTCAGCGAATTTGCGCGCGTGGTCAAGCGCCCTTGCCAGGGACACGTCGGCGCCCGGATAGAGTGGATCGAATGCATCCAGCGTGCAATCCCTGTACCGCACCGGTATCTGCGCCGCTCGAATCCGCCTCTGCTCCCGTTCCGCCTCCTGGCACTCGCACTCGCGACTCACCCAGTTCCCGGCCGCATCCTTTGTCCGAACCAGCCCGACTCCGTCGCAAATCGCGCAAACTGTCATCTCGTTTTCCAGCCTAACGCACTCGGCTTGGTCGATTACCGGTGCACACCTCATGCCCGAATGTGGAAAATCACCGTCCGTCCATCCGTCTAATGTCGATCGTCTGCTGCCTGCCGGCTGCTCCCGGTTTTCGTCGGCCGTCCGCGCCAAACCGCCCCTTGGTCTGTTATATGAATGAGGAGGAGCAATCAGACTTCCCCTCCGCCACGCTCCAGAGGGATCTCCATGCAGGTATCTTCGACTCCGCCACATCACTGTGGCCGCGCACTCCCCGTTGCCATTCTGGCCTTCGCGTCCGTCGTCATTCAGGCCCCGGCGCAAAGCATTGCAGGCCTGCCCGCGCCGCCGGTCGCGCCGGTTCGCACCGTCACCACCGATTACTTTGGCACCTCCGTCACCGATCCCTATCGATACATGGAGAACCTCAACGATCCGGACGTCGCCGCGTGGTTCAAAGCGCAGAACTCTTACACACGCGCCGTCCTCGCCAGAATCCCAGGTCGCGACGCCCTCCTCGCCCGCATTCAGGAACTCGATCGCTCCACTCCAGCTGTCGTCAGATCCATCGTTGCCCTGCCTGGCGGCCGCTACTTCTATCAGAAGACTCTGCCGAACGAGATCGTCTCAAAGCTCTATGTCCGTGACGGGCTCGATGGAGCCGAGCGGCTGTTGCTCGATCCTGATAAGTATCCTGCTCCAGCTGGATCGCACAACGCGATCAGCAACTTCACCCCTTCATTGGACGGCAAGATGGTTGGCGTCGCCGTCTCCGCTGGCGGCTCCGAGGTCGGCGCCATTCACATTCTCGACGCGAATACCGGCAAGGAACTCCCGGAAACCATTGACCGCGTCCGATTCGGCTCGGTGCAGTTTCTTCCTGATGGACATTCCTTCACCTATAACCGGCTGCAAAAGCTGGCGCCCGGCCAACCGCTTACCGAATTTGAAGAGAAGAGCACGGTCTATCTCCATGTCCTGGGAACCCCGGTCGACAGCGACAAGCCCGTCCTCGGATTCGGTCTCTCGCAAAGGGTGGAAGTGAGTCCCACTGACCTTCCGTATGTCATTTCCACCATTCATTCCAAATGGGCCATAGGAATTCTGCTCCATGGCGTGCTCAACGAGCACACATTCCTGAAGGCGCCCATCGATTCACTCGGCAAGCCCGACATTCCCTGGGAGAAGATTTGCGACGCCTCTGATGACATTACTGTGGTTGCCGTGCATGGCAGCGATCTCTATCTGCTCAGCCATCTCGGTGCACCGCACTATAAAGTGCTCCGCACCAGCCTTGACCATCCCGACGTTGCGCATGCAGTCACGGTCGTGCCGGAAAGCGATGCGGTCATCCAGGATATCGACACTGCCCGAGACGGTCTCTATATCGAGCAAACAAACGGTATGGTGGGTGAACTGCTGCGGCTCTCATATGCCGGCGGCGCGCCCGAGAGGGTTCAACTCGCGTTTCAGGGCTCTGTGTCTATCGAGTCCTCTGACGAGCGCATTCCCGGCGTTCTCGTGAGCATGGCCTCATGGGTGCGCGCCCCTCGAACGTACAACTACGATCCGCAAGCGCGCACACTCACTGACACCAGACTCACTCCCGTCGGGCCCTTTGGCGATCCCCAGGACATCGTCTCTGAAGAGGTTTTGGTCAAGTCCTGGGACGGCGCGATGGTTCCCTTGTCCATCATGCATAAACGCGGCATCCTCATGGATGGCACCAACCCCACTCTTCTTTGGGGTTACGGAGCCTATGGCACCAGCGAAAATCCCAGCTTTTCGCCGGTCCGGCTCGCATGGCTGGAGAAGGGTGCAGTGTTGGCAGTCGCCCACCCGCGCGGCGGAGGCGAGCTTGGTGAAGATTGGCACAAGGCCGGTCAAAAACTCACCAAGCCCAATACCTGGCGCGACTTTATCGCCTGCGGCGAATACCTCATCGCCTCCAAATACACCAGCGCGTCAAAACTTGCCGGTCAGGGGGGCAGCGCCGGGGGTATCACCGTGGGGCGCGCCTTTACGGAGCGCCCCGACCTTTTTGCCGCAGCCCTCGATGACGTTGGCTTGTCTGATGCCCTTCGCTTTGAAGAAATGCCTAACGGTCCACCCAACATTCCCGAATTCGGGTCCGCCAAAACGCAGTGGGGCTTTGAAGATTTGTACGCGATGGATTCCTATCATCACGTCGTCGATGGCGTGCATTATCCTGCCGTTCTGCTCACCACCGGGTGGAACGATCCTCGCGTCGCGCCCTGGGAGCCGGGAAAGATGACCGCGCGACTTCAGGCTGCTACGGCAGGTGGCAAACCGATCCTCCTGCGCGTCGATTATGCCGGCGGCCATGGCATAGGCTCAACACGCGAACAGCGTCAGGTTGAAACCGCCGACGAATGGAGTTTTCTGCTCTGGCAGTTGGGAGTCGCCGGCTTCCAGCCCTGAGCGGTAACCGGTCGCGCGTTCGTGCCAATTGGCTTTCGGGCGGCTAGGCTGTCTGTTGCCGTTGGCCCTGGCGCAATGCTCCCCCGAGGATTCGCTATGCAGGAGGTGACCGCAGTGGACTTGGTTGATCGGCTTGCGGAACACAAGATGCTTGCTGCCGCGCCGCGGAAGGAGTTGGAGTGGCTGGCCGCGCGCGGCTCGCTTCGTAGCCTTGCGCGAGGTGAAATTCTTACCCAGAAAGGCGTCCCCGTCGAGGGGCTCTTTGTCGTGCTCTCCGGTCATCTGTCGCTTTCAGTCGATCGCGGCTCCGGACCCCAGAAAGTCATTGAATGGCGCGCCGGAGAAATCAGCGGCATTCTTCCCTTTTCGCGATTAGCCACTGCGCCCGGCGATGCCGTCGCTGAGGAACGCACAGAAGTCCTTGAGATTCACCGCGACGACTTCCGCGAGCTTACGCGCGAGTGCTATGCCATCACGGCCATTCTCGTGCACATCATGCTCGACCGCGCGCGGCTGTTCACGTCGAGTGATCTGCAAAACGAGAAAATGATCTCGCTTGGCAAGCTCTCTGCCGGCCTTGCCCACGAGCTCAACAATCCCGCGTCCGCTATCGAACGCAGCGCAGCGCTTCTCGAAGATCGCCTCGGCCAAGCGGAAGCGGCCGCTCGCGCGCTGGGAGAGGCACGGCTCGACGATGCGCAGCTTTCCGCCGTTGATCGGATTGGTAACGCTTGCCTTGCCCGCGCGCCGCAGGGTATCCGCTCGCCTCTCCAGCAAGCTGAGCGTGAAGAGGCCATCGCCGACTGGCTGTCGAATCACGAGCTCTCCACGGTTGGTTCTGACACTCTCGCTGACACTCCTGTCACCTTCGAGGCGCTCGATGAACTTGCCGCTACCGTGCGCGGCCAGGCTCTCGACGCCGTCATTCGCTGGGCCGCGGCGGGGTGCGCCGTACGCAGTCTCGCTTCCGAGATTCAGGAGGCTGCCATGCGCATCTCTGGTCTCGTCATGGCCATCAAAGGATTCACGCATATGGACCAGGCGATGGTTGCCGAGCCCGTGGATCTCGGGCCAAGCCTCAGCAACACCGTCACCGTGCTCAAAGCCAAGGCGCGCAAGAAATCGACAGCCGTCGAGATCGAGCTCCAGCCCGCTCTTCCGCCCGTCCGCGGCCTCGCCGGTGAGTTGAATCAGGTCTGGGGAAACCTGATCGACAACGCGCTGGACGCCGTCACCGACGGCGGTCGCGTGGACGTAACGGCAAAGCGCGAAGGTCAACGCGTCGTGGTGCGCATCATTGACGACGGCCCCGGCATTCCCGCCTCGATTCGCGAGCGCATCTTCGATCCCTTCTTCACCACTAAGCCGATGGGGCAGGGAACCGGCCTGGGTCTCGACATAGTCCGCCGGCTCCTTCTGCACAACGACGGCAACATCGAAGTCGATTCCCGTCCGGGCCGCACGGAGTTCCGTGTCACGCTGCCCGTCGCAGATCCCGAGATCGCGGTGCCCGCCAGATGAACAAGCCCGTTCTGCTCATCGTGGACGACGACCCACAGGTTCTCGCCGCTGTTCGCCGCGACCTCCGCTCGCGCTATCGCGAGAGCTACACGGTCATCAGCGCGTCATCAGGTGAGGAAGCGCTCAACGCCATCCGCGAGCTCAAGAGCCGTGGCGATTCGCTGGCCATGCTCATATGCGATCAGCGCATGCCGGGCATGATGGGCAGCGAGGTGCTCGCTAATTCCCGCTCCATTTATCCGCTCGCGCGACGTGTTCTGCTCACCGCCTACTCCGACATCGATGCCGCAATAAAAGCGATTAACGAAGCCCATCTCGATCACTATCTCTCCAAGCCCTGGGAGCCGCCCGAGGAACGTCTCTTTCCCGTCGTCGACGACCTCCTTGACGCCTGGCAGGCCGAATATCTGCCTGAAGCGAAAGGTCTCCGTCTCGTTGGTTTCCAGTGGTCTCCCCAATCGCACGCTATCAAGGATTTTCTCGCCAGCAATCTCATTCCCTATCGCTGGTTCGATGTCGCTCGCGACAGTGAGGCCCGCGCACTGCTCGACGCCGCCGGCGTCACCAACGAAGAGCTCCCCGCTCTGTTCTTTGACGACGGCTCTGCCGTTATGCGCAATCCCGCTCCGCGTGACGTCGCCCAGCGTCTCGGCAAGACGCTTGTCGCGGCCTTTGAACTCTATGACCTCGCCATCGTCGGCGCAGGTCCTGCCGGGCTCGCCGCCGCCGTATACGGCGCGTCAGAAGGCCTGCGCACGCTCTTGCTCGACCGCCATTCTCCCGGCGGTCAGGCTGGCTCAAGCTCCCGCATCGAGAACTATCTCGGATTTCCAGCCGGCGTCAGCGGCAGCGAGCTGGCTCGGCGCGCTATTGCACAGGCTCAGCGCCTCGGCGCCGAATTCCTCGCGCCGCTCGAGGTGACAGGCGTGTCCGTCGAAGGCGGCTACAAGTCCCTTGCCCTCTCTGACGGCCGCAGGATCGTCACGCGCGCACTGCTGGCCGCGACGGGCATGTCCTATCGCGAGCATCCCGCGCCCGGCATCAAGGATCACACCGGCGCCGGCATCTACTACGGCGCAGCTACAACCGAGGCTGCCGCCTTTCGCGATCGCCGCGTCATCGTCGTCGGGGGCGGGAATTCTGCCGGCCAGGGCGCTATTTATCTTGCTCGCTTTGCGTCCGAGGTCGAGATTGTCATTCGCCGCGATGGCCTGCGCGACACGATGTCGCAATACCTCATCGATCAGATTGACAAAACTCCAAACATCCGTCTGCGCCGTCAGACCGAAATCGATTCGGTTGAAGGCAGCGGCCACGTCGAGCGCGTCGTCCTCAGATCGCTCACAGGCGAGGCGACGGCTTCCGAGCCAGCGGACGCGCTCTTCATCTTCATCGGCACCCGTCCCCGCAACGACTGGCTTCCGCCCGAAATCCTCTGTAATGACAAGGGTTTTGTGCTCACAGGTCGCGACCTCATGGCTGCTGAAGACTACGCGCGTATCTGGAAGGAGCATCGTGAGCCGCTCATTCTCGAGACCAGTGTCCCCGGCATCTTCGCTGCCGGGGACCTCCGCGCAGGCGCTATGAACCGTGTCGCTTCAGCCGTCGGCGAGGGCTCGATGGTTGTGCGCCTCGTGCACGAATATTTAACGATCACTTGATTGCTGGCGCTGGCCTGTGGCCGGCTGTTCCGCGGGCATCTTCGCTCGCAGTCAGTCGCAAACCAATGCAGCTTCGCGAAAATCCATCGCCCCGTCCGTTGCATCGGTGGCAGTGCCGTCCACTTGCGCCACGAAAAACCGCTCGACCTCGCACAGCACCGCCGGCCCTGTCCGCGCCTGGTAAATCGCCGCACGCAGCTTCGCGCCGCCCGGAACTCCATGCGTGAACCACGTTGCGAATTGCTTCATCTTGCCCACCGGATCGCCCATCCTCGCGTCGCGCGGCAAATCCCTCGTCGCTTCAGCTTCCGCCAGCAGCATCTCGAAATATGCGCGAATCATTCCGTACCGGTCTTCATTTGTCGGCTTTTCATAGCCGCCCGTCGCTGTGTATTGCGCGATCTGCCTGAAGATCCACGGATTCGCTGGCGCCGCCCGTCCGATCATCACCGCGTCGCAGCCCGTCTCGGCCACCATCGCCGCCGCATCCTCCGGCGTGCGCACGTCGCCGTTGCCGACGACCGGCAGCTTCACCGCCTGCTTCACCGCCGCGATCCACCGCCACTGCGCCTGCCCGCTGTATCCCTGCTCGCGCGTGCGCGCATGCAGAGCCAACCCGTCGAGCCCTTCGGCCTCGGCCATCTTCGCCAGCTCAATGCACACGATCTGCGCGTCGTTCCATCCCATGCGGAACTTCACGGTGAAGGGAATCGTCACCGCGCTGCGGATCGCGCGAAAGATCTCTCCGATCTTTGGCAGGTCGCGCAACAGCCCCGATCCGCCGTTGCATCCCACCACGCGCTTCGCCGGGCATCCCAGATTCAAATCGACCGTGTCGAATCCAGTCTCTTCCACGATGCGCGCCGCTTCTGCGAGTGTCTCCGGATTTGAGCCGAAAAGTTGCGCTCCGATCGGATGTTCGTCGTCGTAGAACGTCAGGTAGCGTCGCCGCTTTGTCTCCCGCATCCGCGCCAGTCCATCCGCCGACGTGAACTCGGTCATGATGAGCCCGCACCCCGATTCCACATTGCTGATCGCGCTTTCGACGTCCTCGATCTCTGATCTCTTTTCTATCTTCTCTACTCTCTGATCCCTGATCCCTGACCCCTGATCTCTGGCAAACAGGCTCGCATGCCGGATGAATCTCCGGAACACGGTGTCCGTCACGCCCGCCATCGGCGCCAGCACCGTCGCCGGCCGCACCGCCACCCGCCCGATGCGCACCTCCGCCGGCACCCGCGCATCCGCCGGCATCGCGTGCTCCACTGGATTGTCCCAGTTCTTCTTCACCGTGAATCCTCTGCGCGGCATGCCGTTACCTCGTACTCAAATCGAACTTGGATGCGGCAATCCATGGGCTAGCAGCCAGGAGCTAGAGGCTAGCGGCTGTCTTTGCACGAAAAAGCCCCCGTCGCAGCGGAGGCCTTTTCATTGAAATCCGTCGCTCGGCTCCTACTTCGCAGCCTCGCCGGCCTTCGCATACTTCCTGCGGAACCGCTCCACGCGTCCGGCTGTATCCACCAGCCTTTGTTTCCCTGTAAAGAATGGGTGGCAGACTGAGCAGATTTCCACGTGAATGTCGCCCTTGTGGGTCGACCTCGTCTCAAAGTTGTTTCCGCAGGCACAAAGCACTCGCACCGCGGCATAGCTAGGATGAATTTTCTCTTTGGGCATTGAAAAACTGACCTTTCCTGCGATTCGTCTATCGATATTGTAGGGGGATTCTGCGCCCTGCGCAATCCGGGGGCAGGGAAGCCGAAAAGACAGGCACCAGCCTTTAGCCCTTAGCTTTCAGCTCCATTTTCATCTGGCTCGAGTGCTCAGGGTGAAGCGCGAGCGTGAATACAGCGCGAACAAGCTAACAGCTAATAGCTACGAGCTAGAGGCTGCCTCACCTGAAATCCCTCGACCGCACCTCAAACCGCGCCCCCTCGAGCGGCGCAATCCGCTGTGCCTTCACATGAATCACGCCTCCCTGGTTCTGCACCGGCCCCTCGATGCGCAAAAACCGGCTCCGCGTCACCACCAGCCGGTCGCGCTCAAAAACATCCGGCGTCAGAATCACATTCGCGATTCCCGTCTCGTCCTCCACCGACAAAAACACAAATCCTTTCGCCGTGCCCGGCCGCTGCCGCGCAATCACGCACCCGGCAGTCCGCACGAACTTCCCGCTCCTGCACGCCTCCAGCTCCCTTGCCGACAAAACTCCCTCTGCGCGCAATTCCGCCCGGATGTACGCCATCGGGTGTGGTCCCGTCGTCAATCCCGTTCCCGCGTAATCCGCCCCCAGCCGTTCTTCCGTCGTCATCTGCTTGAGCGGCATCGGCGCTCCGCCGCCTCGCTGACCCCCTGCCTCGCTAACTCGCTGACTCGCTGCCTCTCGCAGCAGCGGTCCCGCCGGCTTTCCCGCCCACTCCACCTGCCACAGTGCATCGCGCCGGTGCTCCACTTCGCCCAGTGAATTCAGCGCCCCAATCTGCGCCAGCGCCACCAGCTCTTTGCGGTTCAGCTCCGGCACGCGCCGCGTCAAATCGTCCACGCTCGCGAATCCTCCCACGCTGCGCGCTGCCACAATCGCTTCTGCCGACGTCTGTCGCAGTCCCTTCGCGTAATTCATTCCCATCCGCAGCGCAATCGTCCCATCTATCTCTTTCTCCAGCCCGCACGGCCACTCCGATCGCATCACGTCGATCGGCCTCACCCGCAGCCCATGCCGCTGCGCGTCCTTCACCAGCACTGCCGGCGAATAAAATCCCATCGGCTGGTTGTTCAGCAATCCGCATGTGAACGCCGCCAGAAAATGCTCCTTCAAATATGCCGAGGCATACGCGATCAACGCGAAGCTCGCCGCGTGGCTCTCGGGAAATCCATACATCGCGAAGCTCGAAATCGCCTGCACAATGTTGTCCTGCGCCGCCGCATCCAGTCCGTTGCGCGTCATGCCACAGCGCAGCCGCCCCTCCAAATCCTTCATCCGCTGCATCGATCGCCGCATACCTACTGCGCGCCGCAGCTCTTCCGCCTCGGCGCCTGAAAAACTCGCCACCACCATCGCCATCCTCAGCAGTTGCTCCTGAAACAGCGGCACGCCCAGCGTCCGCTTCAGCACCGGCTCCAGCAGCGGGTGCGGATACGTTACCTCCTCCTTGCCTTGCCGCCGCCGCATATACGGATGCATCATCTTGCCCACGATCGGCCCGGGGCGGATGATCGCCACCTGCACCACAAGATCGTAAAAACGCACCGGCGCGTTGTGCGGAATCGATGCCATCTGCGCGCGGCTCTCCACCTGGAACATCCCCACCGTGTCCGCCTTGCGCAGCGTTTTGTAAACCTTCGAATCTTCCGGCAAGAGCGCCAGGTCGATTTGCTTTCCGTAATGCCGCGGAATCAG
>JASHSG010000237.1 GCA_030040935.1 Acidobacteriaceae bacterium
CGAGATGGCGGTGACGGCCTTCAAAGCGTGTGATCTTGCCGGCCTAGCGCGCGTAGACTTCCTGATGGAATCGGGCGGCAAGGAACGGATCTTTGTGAACGAAGTGAACACTATGCCAGGATTCACGCAGATCAGCATGTACCCTAAGTTGTGGGAGGCGTCGGGCCTCAGCTACAAAGAGCTGATCACGAGGCTGATTGAGCTCGGGCTGGAGCGGCAGGCAGAGAAGAACGATTCAACCTACAGCCGGGAAGAGTGAAAAGGCGGGGATCACGGACCGGGGAACAAGGAAAGACTCGCCGGTGTCTAGATTCAGTAAAGTGCCGATTCGTTCACAGTCAGAGATCAGCGTTCGCGGTTTACAGGGGACGAATAGTGAAGCACGAGCCGCCAACAGGTGCTGCGTGGCATATGCTTGATTCCGAGGAAGATTGACCGATGACATTGCTCGATGCTCCGCAGTTCGACGCTGCGCGCTCCAAGCGCACCAAGCTGATCCTGCAGTTCAGCGTGGGAGCGGCTCTGGTGCTGCTGGTGGCCTACTGGCTGGCAGCCAGTCGGCCAGTGGACTGGCCCTGGAACTGGAATCGCTATCTGTTCGGGCGCGCTGCAGTCAACAAGTTCATGGGCGCACTAGAAGCTAACGATTTGAACCGTGCATACGGAGTCTGGGTGAATGACAAGAACTGGGAGCAACATCCGTCCCAGTACAGCCTTTATCCATTCGCTCGCTTCCAGGGCGACTGGGGGCCGACGAGCCCAGACAACGAATATGGCCCCATTCGGAGTCACACGATTGCGTTGGCCGCCCGGTATGGCAACGGCCTGCTCGTGGCTGTCTTGATCAACGGCAGGAAGAGCGACGCGCTCGATCTCGACTACGACGCCAAGACAGGCCAGCTCAGTTTTGCGCCGCCGGGAGTCAGCCTGTATCTGGGACCCTGAGAACAGGGACCGAGGGGCCAAGAGAACAAGGGAACGAGTGAGCACTAAGACAAGCTGCCATTTTTTGGCTCCCGGGTTTCGGCCCCTCCCCGGTGAGGATTTCAGTTCACCATAGCAAAACCATGAGTATTCAGGGCTTGTCGCTTGCGGGAACATCGAGGGGAATCTCAAGCGACCCGGCGCGGTCGGCGTTGAGGTCATGGACGCCAACGCGCAGATCGACCTGGCCGACTGGCAAGTCGAAAGGCAGACGCAATGGAATTCCCGATGCCATGATCCGTTCGAGGATCTCGGCCTTGAGCCCAATCTGGAATGCATGCGCGTAGTAGCTTAGCTGTTCGCCATCGCCGTTGTAGACGACGATGGCAAGTTCGATGGCAGCCTTGCGGCTTCCGTCGGACAGGGAATCGAGAACCAGTCCGTGCGCGTCAACTGTCAAATCGATAATGTACGGGCGCGCCGGACCTTTGAATGAGGCCGACTGCTCTCCGACGATTTTGCCGGGAAGGCTGATGCCCTGGAACGCCGGATCGGAGGCGGGCAGGACGCGAGCCTTAAACAAGATCGCGGTCGCCGGCGGGGAGTCGTGGGCAAGTGCCGCCGCGAATACGGCATTTTGGCTGGCCTCCGACGGCGAGAATTTGCCGGTCGCATCGGCGTAGTAGCCCCGGCGGTAGGCGAGCTTAAAGTCATGGTCGCCATCCACGCGCACTTCAATCCTGCGGTACCGCCCATCGAGTGCGGCATTCTTCGGCACATAAGCAAGGGTGTAATAGGTCGAGCCGTTCTCAGCTGCGCCGGCCACAGCCTTGTCCAGCTCGTTTGTCCCGAGATATGCTTCGCCTCCGGTTTCATCGGCCACCTCAAGCATAGTGGCCTGCTCACTGGACCGCTGTTCCCCCTCATTCGCGAACTGGGTGCCGAGGGCCTGATCGGATAGCGGGGACGCATTGGAGGCGTTGAACGACGACTGCACTGCGATGCCGCCCGCAGCGACAGGGTAGATGGCGATGCGGGCAGCGGCCAGCATGTCGGTGGTTCTTTGAATTCCATCCCGGTAAGTGCTTACGTTGGCGAATGAGTGAAACAGGGAGGAATCGGGAAGGGCGACGAGCGGGAACGCGCCGGAAAACCAGATCACATTCTTGCGTCCCGGGATGCCGATGAGATAGTCGGCCAGTTGTTGCATGGCGCCGAGAGTAATCTTCATCCTCACGTCGTTCTGAAAAGAGGTCTGGTCAGCTTGAAACTGCTGCAACGCCTGAACCGCGCCCATGGGCCCGGCAGTAGCGGGGGCAAAATTACCGGGACCAGGGGCTGAGGCGGCGCCGGCGGTGAGCTGCGCGTTCTGCTGCGCGTTGGCAATGTCGGCAAGGTCGCTCGATTGTTCCGAGTCGAGCATGGGGGATTGGCGCGGAACGGCCTTCGGCTTTCTAAGCGCGGCAACGAGAGCGGCTGGGTCGGTAGTGAATTCAGTTACCATGCGCAATTCGGAGGAGAGCGTGAAAATGGCCATGGTCGTGCCTGATTTCAGAGTGCCCAGATAATTGATCATGGTCTGGCGCACACGGATCTGGTCGCTCAAGGGCGTGTTCAAGGCGTCGAGAAGCAGCACATTGACCGCGCTCGATGGCGGGTATGCAGGCAGGTTCGAATAAGTGTTTGGCGGCAACGCCGGAGGCGCCGGAGATGCGGGCGGAGGAGCGGCGGGCTGGTGCTCGTCAAACGAGAAGATGGTCTGCTCGTTGCCGTCTTCGAAGACATGAAAGCGGCCCCGGTCGAGGCCACTGACGGATTTGTCGCGGTCGGTAACGACAACATCGACAACGACCAGGGTAGAATTGGCGCGCAGCGCCGGCGGGGCGGAGTTTTGCGATTGCGCGCCGCGCAAGGCAAAGAGCAACAATCCGGCAAGGACGAGGGGCGCGAGCGAGCTACGTAAATGCATACGGCAACTACTCTATCAGGGGCGCTTGGGCAGATTGCGAATTCGGCTGGGCACCTCGCGCAGAGCGCACATCTGCTCGAAGCAGGAACGGTATCAGTCGGCGCACGGACATGCAGGCGATCAGATCTCGGCGAGGGCGCGGTGGACGAGATGGATGGAGATGGAGCCTTCCCCGACCGCGGAAGCGACGCGCTTGACGTTGCCAGAACGGATGTCGCCGACGGCAAAGACGCCGGGCAGGCTGGTTTCGAGCATTTGCGGAGCACGGCTGAGAGGCCATTTGATGGGCGCGTTGGCGAGGACTGAATCGAGATCTCTTCCTGTGAGAATGAACCCCTGCTCGTCAAGTGCCAGACATTCGCGGAGCCATTCGGTGCGTGGCGAGGCGCCGGCCATGATGAACACGTGCCGCATCCCGTGAGTGGCTTGCTCGCCGGTTGCGTGGTTGACCCAGACGACACGCTGGAGGTGCGATTCGCCCTCGAGGCCGACTATTTCGGTTTGGAAATGGATCTCGATTTTGGGATTGTCGACGATGCGCTGGATGAGATAGCGCGACATGGTATCGGACAATTGGCGGCCGCGAACGAGCATGTAGACCTTGCTGACGGATTCGGCAAGAAAAACGGCGGCCTGGCCGGCGGAGTTGGCGCCGCCAACGACGATCACTTCCTCACCGGTGCAGAGCTGCGCTTCCATGAACGTGGCGGCATAGTAGACGCCCTGGCCTTCGAAGTTTCCAAGACTTTCGACTTTGGGCTTGTTGTACTGGGCACCGGTGGCGATGACGATGCTGCGCGTGTCGATGACGACGCCGTTTTCGAGAGTGAGCCGGTAGGGGCGCTGGTCGCAGCGGATTTGGACGACCCTTTCGCCGACCATCATGCGCGCGCCAAATTTTTCGGCCTGAACGACGGCGCGGCTGGAGAGTTCCTGGCCGGAGATCCCCATGGGAAAGCCGACGTAATTTTCGATTTTTGAGCTGGCGCCGGCCTGGCCGCCGGGAAACGCGGATTCGATCATGAGCGCGTCGAGTCCTTCCGAGGCTGCATAGACGCCAGCGCCGAGTCCGGCGGGGCCGGCGCCGACGATGACGACGTCGTAGATGCGGGATGCGTCGATGCGGCTGGTGAGGCCGAGGCACTCGGCAAGTTTTTGATTGGTTGGATTGCGAAGAGCGTTTTTGCTGGCTGCGCAGATGACGACGGGGATCTCGTCAAGCTTAATGCCGAAGCGATCGAGAAGCTCCTGCGATTCCCTGTCGCGATCGAGGTCGACGTAGGCGTACGGGTATCCGTTGCGAGTGAGGAATTCGCGCAAACGCAGCGTATCGGGTGAGTGCTGCGAGCCCAGAATGGTGACGTTGCCCCAGCCTTCAGATATGAGCGCGACGCGGCGCAGGATGAAAGCGCGCATGAAGATGTCGCTCAGCTCGGCATCTTTTGCGATCAGGGTGCGCAGGGCTTCGGCGCCGACTTCGAGGAATTCTCCGGGCTCGGCGACGCGGCCGCGAGAAAGGGCGCGGGCGCCTGAAATGAGGACGACTTCACCGGAGAATTGCCCAGGACCGTAGGTGACAAAGACGCGCTCGCCAGAGAGGCTGGGCACGGCAATGTCGAGCTTGCCCGAAAGCACAACGAAGCACGACATGCGTGGTGTGCCCGGCTCGAAGAGGACTTCGCCGGCGCTGACAGGACGCACGGTGGCGTAGGGACGGACGCGGCCAACCTGCGCCGGAGTCAGAACGGGGAAGGCCTCCGCCTGCCGGTCGGGGGAATTGATGGGGGGAAACATGGGCAGATTCCTTTGCGATTCCTGGCGCCGATGTAGGGCGCGAACGACGCGAAGCTTCAGAACAGTTTATCGCTGGGCGTCCGGTTGTGGAGGCGATGTGGGGAGGACGGGTTCCGCGTAGTACAGGTGATTGCGACCCAGCCTAAACCTCGAGTTTCGCGTGGAGTTTAAAAGTGGGGCACTCGATGTCGTGCCGGATTCAGAGCCCAAAGGCTTGGTCATTTATCGCGCGGCTTCGGTGAGGATTTCGGTACTCTTGCTCATTTTCGCGGTGCGCTCGATCTTGTCCCAGTTGAAGGGTTTGCCGTCAATGGCGCGTTTGAGCGTCTTGAAAAGGACAATAGAAAACACTTGGCGATAGGCGAAGCGCTGCAGCCATATATGGAAGAGAAGCCAGCCGTCGCCTTTATTGGCGGGATGGCGGCGCTCCAGGCTGAAGGCGGCCGACGAAGTAATGAAGTCGATCACCAAGAAGCCGAGGAAGTAGACCACGAGCTTTTCGAAGCTGGCCGCAGAGGCCGCTTCGGGGTGGTAGTAGCGGTTCACAAAGAAATTCACGACGCCAGCGACGAACATGATGTCGATAAATGGCGACACCAGCGGTAGAAACATTTGGAAGATGAGGATGTTGGGCAGCGCGAAGAGGCCCATAGCCTTGTTGCGGATGAAGGCAGCGCGATGCTTCCACACGGCCTGCAGAGTGCCGAAAGACCAGCGAAAGCGCTGGCGCATCAGGCCTTTGGCGTTTATCGGAGCTTCAGTATAGGCCAAGGCGCGATCATCATAATCGACTCGCAGGCCTTGTTCGAGCAGGCTCATGGTCAGATCGGCGTCTTCGGCGACGGTGTTGAGCGGATAGCCACCGGCGGCCTTAACGGCGGAGGTGCGCCAAGCGCCGATGGCGCCCGGCACAACTGTGATGACATGGAAGAGGTCGAGTGCGCGGCGCTCGAAGTTCTGGCTGGTGATGTATTCGAGAGCCTGCCAGCGGGTCCAGAGATTGACGCGGTTTCCCACTTTAGCATTGCCGGCGATCGCGCCGATCCTGGGATCCTGGAAATGAGGAATCAATCTGGAAATCGCATCGGTTGCGATCACGGTGTCAGCGTCGATGCCGACGAAAATCTCTTCATTCATGCGATCGAGAGCGTAGTTGAGAGCCGCAGCCTTGCCTTCATTACGCTTGGTCAGGATCTGCAAGTGAACCGCGGCGATCTCCTTGGCGAACGCCGTGGCGGCCACTTCGGAGGTGCGATCCTGTGAACCATCGTCGATCACTATGACGCGGATGTTTTTGTAGTCGGAGTTCAGCACAGAGCGGATGGTTCGGACGATCACTGCCTCTTCGTTGTAAGCAGGGATAAGAACCGCCACGCGAGGGTTAAAACCGGGCGAGGCCTCGCGACGTGGCTTGATGATGCGGTCGATGAGAGCGAAGAGTCCCACAATGATGAGGCGCGCGCTCATGAGAATGTCGCCCACAAAAAAGACCATAACGATGAAGTTGCCAATGAGGTCGAACACAGAGAAAGCGATGGAGTCAGGGATCGTGCGCATACGCTGCCAGAAGGTGAGCGGGGGCATGACCTCAGCCGTGGTCTTGCCCATCAGGGCCGAGACGGGAACGACGGTGTATCCGTGAGCGCGCAGGGCGTCAATGAGCGGTCCGAGGGCGGCCACGGTGACCGAGCGGTCGCCGCCGCCGTCGTGCATCAAGATGATGGAGCCGCGAAACTGCGGCTTGGTCTTCATGGTTTCGAGTTGAGCAAAGACCGACCGGATAATCTCGCTGGTGGTTTTGCGAGGATGTTCATCCCAGTCATCGGTATCGATCTTGCTGCCGATGATGATGAATCCTTTCTGCTGGATGCGCCATGCCGGCTCCGCCTCGTCATCGGTATCAGGCTCCTCATCGATGTCGTAGGGCGGACGGAAGTAAAGCGGCTGCACGCCCAGCTTGCTTTCGAAGAGGCGCTCCGTGAGGGTGATCTCGAGATCGACCTGGCGCGGCGAGATTTCACTGATATTCGGATGCGTCCAGGTGTGGTTGCCGATTTCGTTGCCTTCGCGGACGATGCGCTGCATGAGGCCGATATGCTCTGCGGCCTGGGTGCCAATGGCCATAAAGGTGCCTTTGACATGCTTGGCTTTGAGAATATCGAGAATCTTTGGAGTCCACTGAGGATCGGGGCTATCGTCGAAGGTTAGCGCGACTTCGTCGGGATGATAGCCGTACTGCTCCACGGTATAAGGGTGCGGATACACATCCATGTGCTCGTCAACGAGGAGCTTCTTGCGCGGGTCGGGCTCGTCGGTGTCAACTTCCACCGTGCGCTTTCCGGGCTGGGGGAGTCCAGTGATGCGCAGAATGTCGCCATCGCCTTCGGTGTCCACGTCGTGGCCTGGCTGAACTGTGCCCAGCGCTTGTGGGGCCGCAGGGTCGCTGGGATGGTCCCAGATGTTCCATAACGAAGAGTCTTCTTCGCCCAGGCGCCACAGGGCGAAGGTCTGCAGGCCCAATTCGCGCGCGGCACGCAACTCATCGAGAACGGTGACCGCATCAAGAAACCACACCACGTGACGTTGGTTTGTGTCCTCGTCGATGTACTCGAAGTGAGGGTTTAGCGTGTCGTAGTCGAGATCAAGATCGGCGTCGGCGTCGGAGGCGCGCTCCCATGTATCGGTTACGGAAAGGTCATCGGTATAGAGAACCTTGGGCTTGGTATGCCGGCGGTCTCTGGGATTGGGAATCGAAAGCGTCCAGTCGTAGCCGTAGTTTCCGATGGCGCAGATGATCTTTTCCTTGGGCACGACCTTGAGGACGCGGACCAGGTTTCCGATGAACCATTGCTGACTGGCGATGGGGCCCGGATCGCTGGTGTCCTGGTGCTCGTCGTAGTTCATCAGGATAATGCCGTCGGAGCTGGCAGCCATGAATCTCAGGGACTGGTCGCTGGTGGCCACAGCCACGTTGACGTAAAGGCGAAGGTTGCGCGGGTGCATCTGACCGTAGAGCGCCTGGATGAAGGCGAGGTAGGCCGGCTCATCAGCGTCGGGGATGCTTTCGATGTCGAGCGAAAGGCCCCGATATGCGGGATAGGTTGTGAGAAAGCGCATGATCTGCTGGAGAAACGCAGCGCTTTTGGCGGGGTCGGCGAGGACGTCACCGACGCCGGGGTCCCACTCCTGAGTGTGGGGATTGAAGTTGTTTACGGCGGGAAAGACCTCGGTGTCTTCCCTGGCCTCCTGAATCACGTGCTTGACCTTGTTGAGGTAGTCGGGATCGCGGACCTGGGAGCCCTCGATCACCGGATACTCGCTCAGATTGTCGCCGCTCATCATCATCAGCGTGCCATTGGGTGAATCCACATGCAGCCACATTGGGAACAACATGTCGATTTGGTGGATGTGTTCTTTGAGCGAGGAATAGCTGGCTGGGTCGTACTGAACATAATAGGCGGCGCGCAATCCTTCACCAGTGTTGAGTGGAATCTCGGATGGTCTCCGTTCAGTCTTGCGGCGCGCGGGATGCTGGTTCTTGTTAGCTCGCTCCAGGAAAGTCGGTCCCGGCAAGGCTCGATAGTTATGCTTCGGGTTGGGGAGGAGCAACTCCGGTAATCGCTGGGTGCGGAAGACGTTAAAGACGAAGCCCGCCATGACCAGGGTGGAGGCCAGGGCGATCGCATCGAGGATGCGACGAAGGCGCTTCCAGCGCTTGCGTTCCGGGTCGAAGAAGATTTGCTGGTCCGGCATCTATTTGTGCTGTAAACAGCTCCGAAAACACAGCGCAAAAAGGCAGCCGCATCCAACCAATGCGAAGGCCCTGGGGGGACCGACAGGGGCGCGGAATTCCTGGACGTGCCGTACGCTGTACATTAAAAATCGTATGGAAGCCAGCGAAGACAGTCAATTGACGCCGCAGAGTCATTTAAGCGAGCGGGCGGGTCGAGTGCGCGCAGCGCTCGCGGTGGCGCCGGCGCTTGTTGCCGGGCTCGCACTCCGCTGGTGGATGCTCCGGAGTGTATTCGAAGTCAACGGAGACTCGCTGATCTATGGGGGACTCGCCAAGAATCTGCTCCTTCATGGGCGATTCGACCTGACATTGCCGGGCGGTGAGATGTATCCGACGCTGATCAGGCTTCCAGGCTATCCGATCTTTCTCGCCGCCTGCTTCCGGCTGTTCGGGTTGGAGAATTACTATTCCGCGGCTTGCGTTCAAATGGGACTTGATCTGCTGAGCTGCCTGCTGCTGGCCGGATTTGTGAGGCGCGTCGCGCCTGCAGGGTTGAGCCACCGCGCGGCACTTTCGACACTTTGGCTGGCGGCGCTGTGCCCGTTTACGGCTTCCTACACGGCCGAACCGCTGACCGAAACGCTCACGCTGTTTGTGCTGTCGCTGGCCATGTACGCGATGGCTCGATTCCGTCATGAGCCGAAATGGGTTCATGCATTATGGTTTACCTTGGCCGTGACTTGCGCTGCGCTCTTGCGGCCGGATGGAGCGCTGGCCGCGATAGTCTTTGTACCGGCACTTTTTCCCGGTTTTGGAGCGGACCTGAGGGAGACTGGAATTTCGGCGCGCAAGCTGATTCGTATGATGACGGTTTGCATATTGCTGGCGCTGGCCCCATTTGCGGTTTGGACGGCGCGCAATTGGAAGGTCTTCCATGTATTTGAGCCACTGGCGCCACGGCTGGCCACCGATCCCGGCGAGAGTGCGAACCCGGGCTGGGAGCGGTGGGTCAAAAGCTGGTGCCTAGACTTCATTTCGACTTACGAGATTTACTGGAACGTTCCCGGGGACAAGCTGGATGTGACCGAGCTGCCCAGGCGCGCCTTCGACTCGCCGGCACAGTATGCCGAGACGGCGGCAGTTGCCGCAGACTACAACAACCATGGCATGAACCTTACACCCGAAATCGACTCGCGTTTCGGGGGACTTGCGGTGGAGCGTGTTGCGGCGGATCCGCTGCGCTACTATGTGTGGCTGCCTCTGGGCCGCCTGGCCGACATGTGGTTGCGCCCGCGCGTGGAAAATCTGCCCATCGATCTGGATTGGTGGGTGTATGCGCACCATCACAAGGAGACGGAGTTCAGTTGGGCGTATGCGGCGTTGAATGCGGCTTATCTGGCGATGGGGATTGTCGGCCTAAATCTGCGCCCGCGTTTTTGGCTGGTGATGCTCGCATATATTGTCCTACGAAGC
This sequence comes from Acidobacteriaceae bacterium, assembly GCA_030040935.1. Taxonomy (GTDB): domain Bacteria; phylum Acidobacteriota; class Terriglobia; order Terriglobales; family Acidobacteriaceae; genus Telmatobacter. The sequence continues at coordinate 9,894 of JASHSG010000237.1, forward strand.
GCGTTGCTGCTTACGGTCGAAGCGCCCGAGACCCGTTACACGCTGGAGTGTTTTCCGATGTTGTTTGTGGGCGGCGGGATCGCAATGGCGTGGGCCGCACGGAGGATTCATTTGCCAAAGCTAAAGGCGCTCCTGGGCAGCGGCTGATTCACAACAATGTTCTTGTAATAGCAGATTCGCGATTGTCCTTCGCCTTCGTCGAAGACCTGCTTTAGGCTTACAGCGCGCGCGGTGTCAAGCCAGATGGTGACTTTGGGGATGTTTCTGCGAATTTCTGGATCCTTGGCGACGAGCTCGAGCTTATCGGTTTTGGTGCCGTCGATGACTTCGGGACCGAGATAATTGATGGTCCATTTTTCCTGGAGGTCATGGCCGCTGGCGCCGAAGCCGAGCATAAGATAGCTCTCGTATTTTCCGGCCTGGGTATAGGTCCTGGCGTCATTCTCCTTACCTGTGTCGGACTCACGGAGGACGCCGCCCGAAAAAATATACGCTCTCGCAGCGGGGTGGTTGTTGTCACTGTTGATATGGGCAGCCATCTGGAAATGCGCACCTTCGCGTTCGTAGTAGGCAGTTCCGATCATTACGTCCTTATCCGGGACCGGATCGGTCTGGACGGTGTCGAATTCGAAGGTGGCTGTCGTGGTATGAAAGTTCTGGGCGGCCGCGTCGAGCTTTGCGAGGACAACGCCGAGGTCCTCGGCTTGCGTACACGGCAGCGGCAGCAATGCTGCGGAAAGAATGATAAGCGAGATAGATTTCGATCGTGGAATCATAGGCTTCTTTCGGAATTGGACTTCTAGTCAGGCCCTGGGGATTCCGGAAAACGAATTATCGGTGCGCCCAAACCTTCCAGTCGAGATTTCCCTGAGCGTCGACGGCGGTTTCCCAATGCTCGACATAGACGTCATCTCCGGTGACCGGTTCGATTGCCTTGCGCAGCACCTTTTTCACTTCCCGGTCCGAAGCCCCGGCAGGAACCGTGATGTCGGACGCTTGCACAGTGATGATGACGCCGCGGCCATTGGGGACAACCTGGAAATCATGACTGGATGCAGTCGCCAGCGAGGGCTCGGCGCCGTAGTCCCACAGGTGCGGAGTGATGAAGATGAACAGCAGGATGAGCGTGACCATGATGTCGTAGTGGAATGATCCACGCGAGTAGGTCCAGTAGAAATAGCTGCTCAGGACCTGCTTGAAACCGCGCCTGGGCTGAGATGCTGCGCCGCCTTGAGAGTGAACAACTGCGCCGTCTGTCGTGGTCGATTCCATTATGGTTCCCTGACAATTCTATCCATTCCACCCATATAGGGACGAAGAGGCTCGGGAATGAGCACTGAACCGTCGGCCTGCTGGTAGTTTTCGAGGATGGCCAGCCAGGTACGCCCGACGGCGAGGCCACTGCCGTTGAGGGTATGGACAAACTCGGGTTTGGCCTTGGGGCCCGCTGTTTCTGGGTTGGGCCGGTAGCGGATGTTGGCCCTGCGGGCCTGAAACGCGTCGAAGTTGGAGCAGGATGAGATTTCGCGGTAAAGGTTTTGGCCGGGCAGCCAGACTTCGAGGTCGTAGGTCTTTGCGGACGAGAAACCTGTGTCGCCGGTAGAGAGCAGGACGCGGCGGTAAGGGAGTTTGAGGGCCTCGAGAATTTCCTCCGCGTCATGCGTGAGGCGCTCGTGCTGCGCGTCTGACTCGTCGGGACGCGTGAACTTGACCAACTCTACTTTCTGGAACTGGTGTTGGCGGATGATTCCGCGGGTGTCCTTGCCCGCAGCGCCGGCCTCGGCGCGAAAACAGGGGGTGTAAGCGGTGAGCGAAATCGGAAGGCGCGAGTCGTCGAGGATTTCGTCGCGATAGAGATTGGTGACGGGAACTTCGGCGGTGGGGATGAGCCAGTGGTCGTTGTCGCGGAATTCACCGCGCGTGGCGGCGTCGGCATCGGCGTCGGAACAGCGAAAGAGGTCCTCGGCAAACTTGGGCAACTGACCGGTGCCGAAGAGGGACTTGGAATTGACCATGAACGGCGGCAGCACTTCAGTGTAGCCGTGCTTCTGCGTGTGCATGTCGAGCATGAAGCCGATGAGGGCGCGCTCAAGACGGGCACCGGCTCCCATGTAAACGGCGAAACGAGCGCCGGAGAGCTTGGCCGCGCGCTCGAGATCGAGGATGCCGAGGGATTCGCCGATTTCCCAGTGCGGCTTCGGAGCGAAGTCGAATTCTTTCTGCTTGCCCCAGGTTTTGACGGTCTTATTGTCAGCTTCGGAGAGGCCGATGGGGACTTCGTCGCGCGTAAGATTGGGAACGCGGGCGAGTGAGAGGCGGAGCTGCTCATCGAGATCGGCGGCGGCCTTGTCGAGCGAGTCGAGCTTGTCTTTGAGCCAGCGGGTCTTTTCCTTGATTGCCGAGGCTTCGTCCTCCTTGCCGGCCTTCATGAGCGCGCCGACCTGTTGGGAAAGCTCGTTGCGACGGGCTTTCAGCTGTTCGGCCTGTGTGATGGCCTCGCGGCGGCTTTTATCG
>JASHSG010000238.1 GCA_030040935.1 Acidobacteriaceae bacterium
CTCAGTTTCGAGTTGGTGAGCCAACTCGGCGAGACGCAACAATCGGGAAGGCCCATCCACGCCTACCGGTGCGTCCAAGGGGAGGGTATCGGGATCTTGCACAGGCGCTCTGCTTATATATTCCTGCAACGCTCTCACTCTCTTTCTGAAGACGCACCCTTCACTTGGTGCCCGGGCCGCGAAAAGCGGATCACCTCGACTTGGGACATAACAATCAATCCTTCTTCGACCATCGTGTCAAGATACGGGAGAAGTCTGCTGATCTGTTCCTCCCGGTCGATGATGCTCAGCATGATCGGAGCGTCTTTTGAGAACTTCCAGTGGCTCGCATGATGAATCCTTGTGCTCCTGCCATAGCCTTCGATTCCGCGATAGACGGTTGCCCCGGCCAAACCCAACTCCTGGCATTTAGCAACAATCGCTTCATGCAGCGGTCTACCGTGCCATTTGTCGCTTTCGCCTAAATGGATCCGCAGCATCTTCGCCTCAAATTGCTCCCTCATGGCGTTCGCTCTCCTAGCGTAGGTGTATTGGGAGAGGAAGGAACCGTTTCTGCCTGGTCGAGCCCATCAGCGCGATAGGCATATTTGATGATGTCGACATTGGAAAGTACGATCAGGCCTTCTTCCACCATTTGCTCGACGATCGGCATAAACGCCTGGAGCCTTTCCTCGGAATCGACAGCCGAAAGCATGATGGGGCAATCGTGGGAAAGGTGAAGCGCCCTGTCCTTGTGGAGCCGGCGATGTGCACCGTAACCCAGAATGCCTCGATATACAGTGACGCCGGCAATGTCATTGGCACGCATCGCTTCCACCAGGGCCATATGAAGCGGCTTGTCTCTCCAGCGGTCCGCTTCGCCAATGTAAATCCGCATCATTTTGGCCTTGCCCTCGATCTTGAGATGCTCCAGAGCAATCGGATTCTTCACCTTGGTGAGCTGCGCCGGCTTTGCAACGGTTGTTTCCTGTACCTCGATCATGCCCGTGCCCGCGAGTTCTTCCAGCTTGCCGAGAATCTCATTTACCTTTTCGGGTGTTTCGATGAACTCGATTTTGAGCGGCATGTGGTCCGAGATCTCGACAATGTTCGCCGAATGCATGTGGTGATCAGCGCCGAAACCTGCAACCCCTTTGACGACCGTAGCGCCGGACACACCACGATAGAAAAGAAAATCCAAAATGCTCGAATACACCGGTACGCCGCGATGCTTCGAGCCCTCGCTGACATAAACTGAAACCTTGAGCGCTTTTCCCGCCTTCAACATTTATCCTCCTCATGCTCGCAATCCGCGCTGAGAAACCAGGAATTCGGCTGCCCGCCCAAGTGCGCCCCAGCCTGAGCGATCAGGACTGGGATCATTGCGCAACTTGGTTAGCTCTTCCTTCAGTTGTTCACGATAACTTCGAATGATCATGTCGATCCGCGCCGTGAGTGTTAGTGGAACTTTTTGACGTAATTTCGTCGCATGTGGAATGCAGAAAACAGCCTCCATCCGCAGCCATCTGACAATATCCGGCTTGCCTAGTAGCGCAACCAGCTCCCGAATCCGCCGATTTTCCTCTTCAACGACCTTAAGGCAAACGTCGCAGTCAGGTTGTTGGTTCGTAAGTGAGTCATTCTCATTGACCAATCCAAAAAAGACGTCGGCCGCTGCCTGCGCGTCTTGCACCGCCGCCACACCCCAAGCGTGAAAATTGCAGAGACGATGGATTTCGTCGGCCGTATCTCCCTGCAGATGAATCGCCTGAAAATCCTTCAGGAACCGGCAGAACGGGCACCCCGGCTCATGCAGGAGCTCTTCGATTGATTCGGGAAGAACAATTTGCCGATGTGCCCTCACAGAATCACCTCCGCCAGGACTGCGCCGCCCCAGGCAGCCACAAGCCCGAGAAATACGCTTCCGACGGCATACAGAAAAGCAAGTAGAAATGCGCCCGCCCGAAGTGACGAGACAGTTTCCCACTCAAAGGTTGAAAACGTGCTGTACGCCCCTACAAAGCCGACCGGAATCAGGAATCGCCATGCCGGATTCATGTCGGCGCGCTTTCCAAGAAAAGTAAGTGCAAATCCGATAATGACGCAGGCCGTCATGTTAATGATGAAGGTCCCGTATGGGAACCTCGTGCCCAGACGTCCCGATACTGTCGAACCCACCCAGTAGCGGGCAATCGAACCGAGCGAACCTCCGACTGCAATGTAAAAATATTTCTGCAAGATTCTGTCTCCTCATTCATTCAACGTCAAGCTCGTCTTGCCGATAATGCGCTCATTCAAATTCCAGCGCAGGAGGCGGGACAAGTCGTGAGCCAACTCTGGCGACGCCTCCTCGATTGCTGAGAGGCCACGTACCCGATTTAGCTGTGCACGATAGGCATCCGCATACGAGTTCACTAGCGCCACGACTTTCCTGCTCGTTTGCTCTGCCCAGAGATCGAGCGCACGTCCATACCGGTGCAGTTCTTCCTTTAGCGGCTGACCGAGATGCTCGCGAAGACTTCTTTTTGCCATGGCTCGTACAAAACTTCGTCCAAGCCAATTCCACTGGGTGATGCCTATCTTCACGGGAAGAACGTCGATCTCAAAGCGGGGGACTTCTCTTAGCAGCAGGTCTGCGTCCTCATTTGAAGGAGTATCGGACCGGGACATCTCCGCCGCTATCTCCCTCAAGGTCCTCACTGCCGCGATGATGCTTTTCCTCGCTTTCGCGATCGTCTCGTCCACTCGACGCTGCACAGCGTCGTGGGTCCACTCGGAAATCTCAAACGCCGTGAAATTCCTCCTTTTCCCCGCGTATGCGCAGGCGACAACCATCTCAGCAAGCTCCGAAAGAATCTCATCTGGCCGTTCTCCAAGTTCTAGAAATGCCCCGCTCAGAACGGTTTGCTGCTCGCCGATCTCTCCATTCATTTGGCGTAGGCGCACTTCGATGGCATTCCCATCGATTGCGGCCGCAGCATCTCTGCCTCGCTTCTCGCGGCCGAGGGAAGTCTCAAGAGCCGCAACCACAGAATCGCGAAGCGCCCCGATTTTTCTTGCGACCGATGCCTCACGCAGACTGCGAGCGTGCTCAAATCTCGGGTACAATTCGCACTCGAAAAACTGGTCGAGCAATCTAGAGTAATCCGACAAGGAGCTTACCGGGTGAATCTGCGTGTCGATTCCGAGTTCGCGTTTCAACTCTGCCTGGATATACTCTGTGACTCGGTGAAGATCACCCTCACGCAGCAGGTCAGACTTACTAAGCAACACAATCGACGGAATGCCGCCCTCATAAAGCAGGCGAAGTGTCCCGACGTCTTCATCATTGAGAGCCACGCCGGCGTCGATCAGCAGAAGCCCCAGGTCGCAAGCCGGCAAGTAGGCGAGTGTTTCGGCAGCGCCCCGTCGGGCGAGCGAACCCAGTCCGGGCGTATCGACCAAAACAATGCCTTTTTTGAGACGTGAGGAAGGAACCTCAGCCATCGCACGAACTATATTCCGAACGTTTCCAGGATTGCCTTGTTCAGTAATAAGCCGAGAGAATTCCTCAATTGTGACCTCCTCGAGGGCCCGGCTTGCGAATTCCACTTCTGCGCGCAGCGAGCTCCCGTAGCGCAACTTTGTTGGCACAGCCGTGATCGGGTTCACACCAACTGGCAGAACATTTGTGCCCAAGAGCGCATTCAACAGTGAGGACTTCCCGCAGCTGACTCTCCCAAAGAGGGCTACTTCGAGATTGTTGTCTTCCAAACGATGCGCAAGAGAGGCGATGCGCGATCGGAACTCAACCAGCCCGTGGCGCGTGACAATCTCTTCGAGCGATCGCAGGAGTGCAACATCGTGGCCGGTCTTTTCCAGCTCATTGAGGCGAGTCTGAAGATTCGTCCCAAACTCCTGGCGAATGTATTGCTGCATACTGTGGACCACGGACCGGAGTTCGTGGACAACGCCATTAAGTCCGGCGACCGCATCGGGCGGAACCATCCCTGAGCCTCGCATATAGCTCGGCTTGAGCTCTTCAACTGCAATGTCGATAAACTCGAGATGCGTCAGGACAGCCCGCGTGGCCGGTACTTCTGGGGGCTCCGGTTTCATTTGTTGCCACGCGAGCGTGCGGAGAAGCTGTTCGCGAATTCGGCGGATATGGTCCTCGAGCAGGCGCCCCTGGGCAGGGGTTATGTTGACGACGTGACGCGGGAAGGGAGATGGCGAAGCCGTCTCATGGAGTACGTGCTCGATCTCAACGAGCAGCTTGTCAATGTACGAACATGTGATGTACAGCCGCCTCTGCTGGTTGCCGTTGAGTTCACCTGCGCTCCCCGCTTCTGCAATCTCCGGCCTGGCTTCGGGCATGACTCCTCCAAGTTTTCTGCGCTTCGAGGAGTCATCTGCCCACGTGAGCCGTTCCGGTGGACTCCAACACCGCGTGCAAATTCGTTATGCCTTCATTGCTTTCTTCCGACGCTCATAAGCGCTGATGCCCGCATAGCGTGCCTTCGATCCCAACTCACGCTCGATTTCCAGTAGCCGGTTATATTTCGCGATTCGCTCACCGCGGCAGGCGGAGCCCGTCTTGATCTGGCCCATACCTGCGGCAACTGCGAGATCAGCGATGCTTGCGTCGTCGGTCTCTCCGGAGCGGTGGGAAATTATTGCGCCGTAACCATTTGCCCGCGCCATCTCGATGCAGTCGAGCGTTTCCGTGACGGTGCCTATCTGATTCAGCTTTATCAAAATGGCATTCGCAATCCCGTCCTCGATTCCCTGGCGAAAGATATCAGGGTTGGTGACAAAGTTGTCGTCTCCGACGAGCTGAATTTGGTCGCCCAGTTCCTTTGTGATTGCTTGCCAGCCTTCGTGGTCATCCTCGGCGATCCCGTCTTCTAGGGACCAGATCTCGGGGTACTTGCCGAGCCAACTCTTGTAAAGACCGACCATCTCTGCCGACGATTTCCTGCTTTTGTCCGATTTGGCGAAGACGTAGGCACCTTCATCGAAAAACTCACTGGCTGCGGGATCGAGCATAATGACGATGTCTTTCCCCGGTTTGTATCCTGCCTTCTGAATCGCCTCGAGAATTAGTTCGACTGGCTCTTCATTGGATTTCAGTTGTGGAGCAAATCCCCCTTCATCTCCAACTCCGGTGCCATAGCCCCTCTTATGCAGCACAGTCTGAAGCGCATGGAACGTCTCTGCAGACGCCCGCAAAGCCTCGCTAAATGATGGGGCGCCCACCGGCGAGATCATGAACTCTTGGAAATCAACGTTGCTGTCGGCATGCTTTCCCCCGTTCAAAACGTTGAGACCGGGAGTGGGCAGGAGGTTGGCTGGTTCATCTACTAAAGCTGCGTAAAGGGGCAGTCCACGATCCTTGGCCGCAGCGTGCGCGACCGCGAGGGAGACCCCAAGAATTGCGTTTGCTCCGAGACGACCCTTGTTTGGTGTTCCATCAAGTTCACAAAGTCTCTTGTCGAGTCCCTTCTGATAGTTGGCATCGAACCCGCGAATGGCTCTTTGAATCTCACCCTCCACGTATCCTTTCGCCTTCAAAACGCCCTTGCCGCCGTAGCGGGATTTGTCACCATCCCGGAGTTCAACCGCCTCCCTTTTGCCAGTCGAGGCGCCTGAAGGCACCTTAGCGGTTGCAGCGACACCGTTGGCCAACGTCACTGTAACCGCTAACGTGGGGTTCCCGCGCGAGTCCAGAATTTCAAGCGCTTGCAGTGCTGCTATTTCAGACATGATGATTCCGCTTTCCCGGCCTCGGGGGCCGATCGTTGTGAAGACTTTGCACTTCATTGAACGGAATAACAAATACTTGCGCCGCCATTGTGGGCCGGCCCGCCGTCTCGTTCAATGGATTTCCGATAGTCATTTCCAATTTCAATCCTTCTCAATGGACAATCATGACCGGACAATGCGCGTACTTAAGAACACGCTCAGTGTTTGAGCCAAGCACCCATCGGTGCAGTATGGTGTGGCTTCGTTTACCCATCACAATGACGCTGGCCTGTATCTTCTCCGCGGTGTTGACAATCTGCTCCGCTGGACGCCCGACGGCGATCTCCGTTTCGAGTTCGATTCCCTTTTCTTGGGCGCGCACGCGAATCGAACCAAAATAACGGTCAAAGCGATCTCGCTCGTCATCAAGCACTGCATGAAGCTCAGCACTCTCGGCGAGGTCGGGCAGACGGATTACAGAAAGCACTTGAAGCTTGGCCTTTGCATCTTTCGCAATTGAGAAAGCAACATTCAAAGCGTGCTCCGCATGAGGTGATCCATCGAAGGCAACGAGAATTCTCTGAAACCCCACAAACACCGGGCTTCCCATTGTTCGCACCTAAGCCTTTTCCGCAAGTCGCGCTCCAATACCGAGAGAAAACGCTGTCCCTCGTGCCTTGTCCGGCGGGCCGCCCATGCGATAGTCGATGCCGTTGACGCGATAGGTGACTATGCTCAGCACAAATTCCGAAATCGCGATTGGGGCTTTAAATGAGCTGGCGAGCTGCCTGCCAATCAACGCCACCCCGACACACGAAGTCTCGAGGGCCTCTGGACTCTTCATGGATCCAGTCTCCGTAAGTTTCGATTGTTCAGGGATCGCCGCCGGGACATGACTCCGCGACAGTATTCCCTGTCAGGAGTCATCATCTGTCCGGCCTATCGGGGACAGCAGTTAAAGGCGAACTCCGTCACCTTCAGATTCGATATTAGAGGGCAAGATATCGAAAGTCAAGGCATTTGGACCGGTGGAGGATTCGCGAGCGTGGACGATTTAACGCGGCGCGTGCCGGAGCTGAACCGCAAAGAGCTGGTGGCGCTGGCGCAGATTGGGGCGCTGAATTCACTGGACGAAGTGGAGCACCGGCGCGATGCACTGTGGCAGGTGGAGTGGGCGGGAAAGCCGGCGGGACCGCTGCTGCGAGAGGCAGCGAGTCAGCGAGTTAGCGAGGCAGGGGGTCAGCGAGGCGGCGGAGCGCCGATGCCGCTCAAGCAG
>JASHSG010000239.1 GCA_030040935.1 Acidobacteriaceae bacterium
TTTCAAAAAGATTGCGAAAAGCGTCGGCTGCTCGGGCAGTCCATGGATCGTCGCCGTACGAAGCGGCATGACCGCGGTTGGCGGCCTCCATGGCTTGCCACGCCTCAGGGCAGATTCCCGTGTAGTTGTCGCTGCCAAACTGCTGCTGCAGGTTTTCGTCTTCGATTTCGGCCATAAGACAATTCTCGCTCACCGGCGGCGCGGCGCGTCCCAGGCTTCAAGCCGCCGCAGCCGCGAATCGTTTGTTGACCACGATTCCAGCCGCAATCACGATGAGAATGACCGCGCCGAATGCTAGCATCCATCCCCAGTATTCGATGGGATGGCGCAGAACACGAATGAAATGGCGGCCATAATGATCGGCGATGATGGCGATCAGGGTGTAGCGCGCGCCGCGGCAGATGGCCACGACGGTCAGAAATTTTGCCGCGCGATAATTCGAAGCGCCTGCCGATGCGAAAAACAAGCTGGTAGGAAACGGAAACGGAATCGCCGTTGAAGCGACCAGGGCGCCGGTACCCCATCTCTTGAAGACATCCAGCATGGAATCCACCTTCCGGCTTCCGAACTTGCTGTGCAGGTATGCTGAACCGGCTTTTCTGGCGATTCTGAAGGTCAGGTAGGCTCCGATCACCGATCCTGCTGTCGCAACTGCCGCATACTCGTACCACGGATTGCCTTGCCGGGCGGCGAGAATTGCCGTCAGGATGTCGGGCCCGCCAAATGTTGGGAGAGGAGAGCTGTCGATCACCGCGAGGAAGAAGAGACCGAGTGCCCCCAGGTGGCCGAACATCGAAGTAACGCTACGGCCCCGGGACTGTGCGGTGCTTTGGATAAAGGCGTTGAACATGATCGCGCTTTATTAACTCTAACGTGGACCGAGCGGTGAGCGGCCTGCGGGCGGCTTCGTGTCCTCCGCCTTGCCCCTTTCACGTCGATTGAGAATGGAAGATGCAGGTTGGGATGAATTGACGAACCCAGTGATTCCCAGCGAAAGAGTTGGAGGCGCGGGCCGGGATCGAACCGGCGCATAAAGGTTTTGCAGACCTCTCCCTTACCACTTGGGTACCGCGCCTTGGGCTGCCTGTCTCACGGGATGCGGATCGTCCGATTCCATTCTCCACCAGGCTCATCGCCGCCGCGGAAATGCGGAATGGAGCGGGAGACGAGACTTGAACTCGCGACCCTCGCCTTGGCAAGGCGATGCTCTACCACTGAGCTACTCCCGCTTAACGCAAATTCGAGTATACCGGGCTGCCGAAACTGGGTCAAACCACGTCGCATCGACCAAAACTCTCTCTCGACTGTGGGGGTTACAAGCGCCATGCACCCGCATATTTCTGCTCCAATGCGGGCCTCGCGGAGGTTTGACCCACCTCTCAAATTCCCGTAGACTGAGAGATTGCGAGGGCTCGATCTGCTTTCTTCCCCGCATCATTTTCAGCACCAGCCTTTGAATTCTGGCTTTGGAGACAAAAGCAAAACTATGGCAAACCACGTTTCTGCGCTCAAGCGCGCCCGTCAGACCCAAACCCGAACCGAAGTGAATCGTGCCAACCGCAGCCGCGTGCGCTCGAGCCTTCGCGCACTGCGCGAGGCTTTGGCCAAGGGCAACGCGAAGGACGCGCAAGCGCAATACCGGACCACGATTTCAGCTCTCGACAAGAGCGTACAAAAGGGCGTTCTGCATTCCAATACAGTTTCTCGCTACAAGAGCCGCCTGAATGCGCGCCTCAAGGCGCTGGCTACCGTAAAGGCAAAGTAAGCCCCGGACCGCAATCGAAACCGTGGATCGGCGGGAGCCGGTTCCGGCTATTCAATACTTTGCCGCTGACCCCTCCGGCAATCCCTTGCGCAGAAGAGGTTTGAGCGCGCGAAAGAGCGTGCCGGCGATAATCGCCGAGCCCTTCGCGGTGGGATGGATGCCGTCGTTTTGGATCGTTCCAGGAACATTCACCAGGCCCACATAGAGCATGGGCACCACGGCAACGTGGTGCGCGGCCGCAAGATCGTGAAAGATCGCATCGAACGAGCGTATGTAGTCCTGTCCGTAATCGGGCGGCAGCGTGATGCCGGCGAGCAGAATCCCGGCGTGAGCGTTCTGAAGGGCGGTGAGGATGCGGTCAAGGTTGTTGCGCGTCTGCGCAACGGGCAGGCCGCGCAGTCCGTCATTTCCGCCAAACTCCACAATGACTATGGCCGGATGCAGGCGCAATACATATGGCAGAGTTGCAAGTGCATCCTTGGTGGTGGCGCCGCTTGTTCCCTGGTTGACGACCTTGTATTCGTATCCCTGCGCGTCAAGCATCTTCTCGAGAAAGTCGGGATAGGCCTGTCCCTCGCGAAGCCCATAGCCGGCGGTGATGCTGTCGCCAAAGCACACAAGAATCGGGCGGCCGGAAATCGGCCGGTCGTGGGCCGGCAGCGGCCGGGCCGCCGGCAACAGCACACAACATGCGACGAGAACGATTCGCCGGGCGTCCACGTATCAAGTGTATCCGGGCGCGAGAGCGTTGCGCGCCCCGGGCCGCGATCGTCAGCCATGTACACTTCGAGTGACGGGAGGGAGTGTTGATTCGAGTCAGAGACGCAAAGAAGTGGATTCAAAACGGCGCGCGGCGCGTGGAGATTCTGCAGGGTATCTCGCTTGAAATCCCCGCCGGACAGTTTGTCGCCATTGTGGGCGCGAGCGGAAGCGGAAAAAGTACGCTGCTCGGGTTGCTCGCCGGTCTTGACTCGCCCAGCGAAGGAGAGATTTGGCTTGATGGCGTGCCGATTCACAATCTGGCGGAGAAAGAGCTGGCATCGGTTCGCGGGCGCAAAATCGGCTTTGTCTTTCAGTCCTACCAGCTGATCCAGACCCTCACCGCCCTCGAAAACGTCTTGCTTCCATTCGAATTGAATCTCGAAGGCAACGGACTGGAGCGAGCGCGGCGCCTGCTCGATGAAGTCGGGCTGAAGGAGCGCGTTGATCACTATCCCGTGCAGCTATCCGGCGGGGAGCAGCAGCGCGTGGCGCTGGCTCGGGCCTTTGTGGCCGAGCCGCCCATCGTGATGGCCGATGAGCCAACGGGCAACCTCGACTCGATGAACGGCCGCTTGGTTCTCGATCTGCTGCTCGAGCGAAACCGCAAGGCGCGGACCACCTTGGTGCTGGTGACGCACGACCCCGAAGTTGCCGGCCGCGCCGACCGCAAAATCGTTCTCAAAGATGGCCTCGTCGTTGAAGATTCGCGGCCCGGTCCGGCGCCGACCGGCGCCCAATCTGCGCAGGGAGAACCATGGCCAGGCGCGCATTGAGCTGGAGGCGTTCCGCGGCTATCGGCTGGCGCGACTTGAAGTCCGCTCCCGGCAAATTCGGATTCGTCGTGTTATCGGTCGCCGTTGGCGTGGCAGCGCTGGTCGGCGTTCGCGGGCTCAGCGACAGCTTTCGTCAAACGCTCAACTCTGAGGCCCGTTCGTTGCTTGCCGGCGATCTGAGCGCGCGAATCTTTCACGCGCCCGCGCCTGAAGAACTCAGCAGGATCGCGGCCATCGAAGCTCAAAGCGGCGCCGCCATCCGCTCCACGTGGGTCGAAGAAACGGTTTCCATGGCGTCTGTGTCAACGGAACCTGTGCCAATTCCTGTCTCTCTCAAAGCCGTTGACCCTGCCGAATATCCTTTCTACGGGACTGCGGAGCTCGATCCGCCCATGCCGCTTGAGAAAGCTTTGCAGGGCGACTCGGCCGTCGTGGCGGATGAGTTTCTTGTTCGCCTCAATACTCACATTGGCGCCACGCTTCGCCTCGGCGGCAGAGACTTCCGCATCGCTGCTGTGCTCAGGCAGGAGCCTGACCGAATCACCGCGGGCATGGGGCTGGGACCTCGCGTGATGATCTCGGAGGCGGCTCTGGCAAAGACCGGATTGCTGGCCGCGGGCAGCCGGGCCAGCCGGCGTCTGCTCGTCAAGCTGCCTGACACG
>JASHSG010000240.1 GCA_030040935.1 Acidobacteriaceae bacterium
CGTGCAAGGGGGGAATCCGTTACGCGCCCGACGTCACTCTGGACGAAGTGCGCGCGCTGGCGAGCTGGATGACGTGGAAGTGCGCCGTGGTGAATATTCCGTTCGGCGGAGCCAAGGGCGGAGTGATCTGCGATCCCCGCAGCATGAGCAGGGGCGAACTGGAACGCATGACACGCCGTTACACCGCGGAAATCATCGAGTTTTTGGGGCCGGAGAAGGACGTTCCTGCGCCCGACGTGAACACCAACGAGCAGACCATGGCGTGGATCATGGACACCTATTCCATGCACATGCGCCAGACGGTGACCAGCGTCGTGACCGGCAAACCGCTGACCATTGGCGGCTCACAGGGGCGTATTGAAGCCACAGGGCGTGGCGTGATGGTGGTGTGCACCGAGAGTCTGCGCCAGCTGGGGATGGATGTCGAGGGTTGTCGCGTGGTCATTCAGGGATTCGGCAATGTGGGATCAAATGCCGCGCGCCTGATGCAGGAGCAGGGATACAGAATCGTCGGCGTCGCCGAGCGCGACGGCGGCTTGTACAACTCGAACGGCATCGATGTTCACCAATTGCTCGAGTACAAATACCGCAACAACACAATTCTCGGATTCCGCGGCGCCGAAGCCATGCCCGGCGAGGAGCTGCTCGTGGCCGATTGCGAGATTCTGATTCCAGCGGCCACTGAGAATGTGATCACTAGCCGCAACGCCGACAATATCAAGGCGCGGATCGTCGTGGAGGGCGCCAACGGGCCCACCACCGCCGTGGCCGACGAGATCCTGTCGGAGAAACGCATCTTTATTGTCCCCGACATCCTGGCCAACGCCGGCGGCGTTACGGCCAGCTACTTTGAGTGGGTGCAGGATCGCCAGGGATTTTTCTGGAAGGAATCGATTGTCAACGAACAGTTGGAGGGCATTCTGCGCGCCAGCTTTGACGACGTCGTCCGCTATGCTGAAGCGCACGACGTGAACAACCGCATTGCGGCGTATATGCTGGCCATTGATCGCGTGGCGTTCACCATCCGCCAGCGCGGCATCTACGCCTAGCGTCGTTCGCGCGTCGGCAGGCATGGCGGGAAAGGCAGAGAGCCTTCCCCGCCATTTTCTTTTACGCGCACAACCAGCTTCGCGACCGCTGCATCCTATTGAAAAGAAACCCGCAAGGAGCTCGACGTGAAAACTTCTCTGGCTTTTCTGTGTCTTGGTGCGTGCATCGGTGTGACGGCGTTTGCTCAACAAAAGGCCCGCTTCGGTCCGGACTTGCCTCAGAACCGGATGGCTGCATCCTGTGGCCCCGCAGGGATCGACTACAAAGTCAAATTGGATCGCAGCCAGCACGGACCTGTGCCGCCGCAGGCCGGAAAAGCACTCGTCTATTTCTTTCATGAAGCCGGGATTCCGGGCGAGAGCTTGCTCGCCTACCCGACAACAAAGTATGGCTTGGACGGCAATTGGGTTGGGGCCGATCATGGGGACTCCTGGTTCGCTGTCGCCGTTGATCCCGGCGAGCACCACATCTGCACGTTGCTCCAGACTTCCGTTTTCCAGCCCCGCCTTGAGCTCGCGCAGTTTATCGCAGAGCCTGGGAAGAGCTACTACTTTAGAACGCGGCTGGTGTTGTCGGGATCGGTCGAGCTGTTGGAACTGGACCCAATCGGAAGCGACGAGGGCGGATATCTCTACAGCGAATTCCCGATGGCCACGGCCACAGCGAAAAAATAGCCGTGCGCAGCCGTGCCGCCGAGTCCAAAGTAACTTCACGGTGGGCGCGCCGATTTGCTTCCAGTGCAATAATGGTGTCACGCTACCAGAATCGAGATAGCGGGGCGCGGCTAACATGAACCTCCCCAACTCCATCACCATGACGCGGATCATCATGATCCCGTTATTCTTGTGGATTCTTTCGCCCCATTTCCCTCAGTCTGCATCAAGCGGAACCCAGGAAATTCTGGCATCGATTCTCTTCCTGTTGGCGTCGATCACCGACGGTCTTGACGGGTATCTCGCGCGCAAGCGCGGCCAGATCACGACCATGGGCATGCTGCTTGACCCGCTGGCCGACAAGATCATGGTGACGGCAGCCTTCGTCGCCCTGGTTGCCTACAACCCGCAAGTCGTCAAGGTCTGGATTGTGGTCGTCATCGTCGGCCGTGAGTTCCTTATTTCCGGCCTTCGATCCATCGCGTCGTCCGAAGGGTTCACCATCACGGCCAGCGAATTGGGCAAGCTGAAGACCGTAGTGCAGATCGTCTCGGTGGTTTCGGCGATCCTCGCGCACCGCTGGCATCATTGGCAGATTGGGGTGCTCACGATCCCGGTCTACTGGTACGCGGTCGCGGCAATCTACTTTGCCGCACTGGTCGCAACCATCTCGGCCGTCGATTACTTCATCGGCTTCTGGAAGCAAATCGACCGTGCCTCCAAGGACCGCCGCAAGGCCGCGGTGCTTTCACGTGGTAAGAGCGTTAGGATCTCGTAAGAGCAGGTAGTTGACTGGTTGAGAAGATGCGACTGGCTGCTTGCCGTCCGCCTCTCTTCCGTATACTGCGTCTCCTGGTTCTGCCGCGTTTTCCTCATTGTCCAATTTCATAACGCACCACTGCCAGCGCCGTCTGGCAAGCATAGCGGGCATTGGCGTTGGCGATTTCGGCCTGTGTCTGGTTGAGCTGCGCCTGGCTGATCTCGACAATGCCGCTCAATCCGATCTTGTAGCGCGCCGTCGCCAGATCCAGCGCGAGGTTGGCTTGCTCGAGCAGCTGCTGAGTCACTGCAATGCGCTGGTATGCGGTTTCGGCGTTCAACACCGCTGTGCGGACGTCGCGTGCAATCGTGTCGCGAAGGTTGCGGACGTTTTCCTGCGCTGCCTGAGCGCGCAGCTTGGCTTCTTTGGCTTCGGCGTTAAAAAGGAAACCGTTGAAAACAGGAACACTCAGGTTGGCTCCCGCGGCGCTATACCAGGAGGACTCGATCTGGTCCGCCCGCACCGGCGTGCCGCCCACGGCGGCTACGGCGGAGAGACTGGGTAGCCACAAATCGCGCTCCGCAGTCGAGAACCGGCGTGCGGCAATGAAATTATCGTTCATCGCCGCCAGGTCAGGGCGCGCGGCGAAGGCAACCCTCACGAGCGCGTCGGGATCGCCGGGCGCGGGCGGAAGATTGACAGTTGACTGGTCGACCAGCGAGTACTGTTCATTCTGCTCGGAGCCAAGCACGTCGTTCAACGCGGCCATTGCAGCCTGTGCATTGTTCTGCGCATCGAGCAGCTGCACTTTGGCTTGCGATACCTGAACCTCGGCAAACCTCAGATCGAGATCCGAGCGGATCTTTGCTTTGGTCAGTGCGTCGACCTGATCGCTCGTCGCCTCGCGCTCGTCGACGGTTTCCTGTGCCACCTTGAGCAGAGCCTGAGCGGTCAAAGCTTGATAGAAAGCCTGATCCACGGTTAACGTGACGTCGAGCTCCGTGGCACGCTCGGTTTCGAGTTCTGCCCTTGCAGTGGACTCAGCACTGAGCACAAGGTTGTGCGTGCGGCCGAAATCGGTGATCAACTGGCTCACCGTGAGGCCACCGGCCGCGCGGTTGTAGACGGACGGATTATTCAGCATGCCCGCTGTGATGCGGCCATTCTCATGCGCGCCCACTGCCGTCAGATCGCCGGTTGCCTCGGGCATCTCCACCGAGCGGACTTCGCGCGTGACCTCAGCCTGCGCCAGCGCGAGCAGCCGCGCCACGCTGATGTTAGGGTTGTTGCGGATGGCCAACTGCTCCGCCTGTTCGATGGTCAGCGATGGCCCTCCGGGCTGCGCGTCGGCCTGCGCGGCTGGCTCCATCTGCAGGCTCGCGGCTCCGGTTGAATTCTGCGCCAAAGCTCCGATCAGATGTGTGGCCGGAGCGTCGGGAAGAGCGGGCATCTGCGCCGCCACGGCGGGCAACGCCGTGCAGACCGCGGCGCAGGCCGCAAATAAATGGGCGCGCTGGGATTGCTTACTCATGGTGAATTCCCTTCGCAAACGGCTCTCCTCCGCGTTCGCCGTGAATCACGAGATACACGGCTGGAACCAGAAAAACGGTGACGACGACCGAAAGGGCAAGACCGCCGATGATCGCGCGTGCCAGCGGTGCATACTGCTCGCTGCCCGCCTCCAGCCCGAGCGCCAGCGGAATCATACCCAGCAGCGTCGCCAGCGAAGTCATCAGAATGGGCCGCAGACGAACCCGGCACGCCTCCACAGTTGCCTCAAGCAACGGCTTGCCCCGGCTGTGGAGTATGCCCGCGAACTCCACGATCAGAATGCTGTTCGAGACCACAATGCCGGCCATCATGATCACCCCCATCAGCGACATGATGTTCAGAGTGCTACCTGAGATGAGGAGGATCAGAACCACCCCCAGCAGACCCGGCGGAATGGCCATCAGAATGATGAACGGATCGAGGAATGAAGTGAACTGCGCCATTAGAATCAGGTAAACCAGCAAAATGGCGATGATGAGCCCGAAGCCGAAGTCGTGGAAGGCCTCGTTCATTTCAATAGCCGCGCCGCGTACATCGATCACGGTGTTGCGGTCGTGCGGGGTTTGGGCCAGAAGGCGATTAATGCGCCCGCCCACCCCCTCGAGAGCTTCGGTTTTGGTTGACACAAAGATGTCGATCACCCGGCGAATCTGATAGTGATCGACCTCAGTCGGCGTGTTGATCCGGGAGATGTCGGCTACCTCTCCCAAAGGCACGTAGCCCGAGGCGTGATCGCCGATGGGCAGTGCTGAAGAATCCGGATCCGCCGCCTGGCCATCCTGCATCGGGGTGTATCCCGAGGGACGAACGCCGCGTAACGGAATGTTCTTCATGTCTTCGAGCGACATGTTGTCGATCCACCGGTTGGCGTATTGCACCGTGACCATGTAGTTATTTCCGGTGCGCGGGTCGATCCAGTAACTTGGCGCGACCATGCCGTCAGACGTAAGCGCAGTGATCACATCGTCGACCACATCCCGGGCCGATAAACCAATCAGGCTGGCTCTCTCACGATCGATGTTTAGCGCCAGGCCCGGATAGTCGACGCTTTGCGGAATATAGACGCTGCTCACATTGGGAATGGCCTGAATCTCGGCCGCGAGCCGACGCGCTAGGTTGTAGGCCGAATCCATGTCGTTCGATTTGATCTGGACGTCGATCGGCGCAGACAGCCCTTGGTTGATTACTCCGTCGACCAACCCACCTGCCCGGAAGTATGTTGCCAGTTCTGGCATCTCGCGCGAGAGCGCTGCCTGCACGCGGCGCATGTATTCATAGCTGCTAACGCTGTGATTTGCTCTGAGACTCGTCTGCACGAAGGCCGTATCCATCGAAGCGTTCGTGGTGTAGATCGCTGAGAGGTCGGGATAGACACCTATGTTCGATACGATCATACCCAGGTCCTTGGGCTTGACCTCCCTGCGAATCACGTCTTCGACCCGGGCGATATAGTCGTTGCTTACCTCGACCCGGGTGCCGCTGGGCATGCGCACATCAATGATGAACTGGCCGGGATCGGTGCGCGGAAAGTAGGCGCGGCCGAGAAAAGGGAAGCTCGCGCCCAAAAGCAGAGCCATCCCGCCCAGCATGACGGCAGCGGCAAGTCGTGGCCTTCGCAGCACATTGCAGGCAAGCGCTTCATATCGATCGAGAAGCTGCTTGAAGTAACCATTGAAGGCAATCAGGAAGCGCTCGAAAAACCTTGGTTTGGTTCCTTCAACCCCTTCCGTGTCGCTGTCGTGCTCCTTGCCCAGTGGGCCCCGGCGGATGAACTTCGCACAAAAAAGTGGCACCACCGTCATGGCGAAGAAGTAGGATGCGAAAATCGAAAGCACCACTCCCAGCGCCAGCGGCGTAAAGATGTATTTGGTCACGCCGCTGAACGAGGTCACGGGGAAAAAGACAATGGCGGTCGTGAAGGTCGCGGCCAACACCGCCATCGAGACCTCGGTGCCGCCATCCGCTGCGGCCGCTTGAGGCGATTTGCCCAGCTCCATATGCCGAAAAATGTTCTCGAGCACAATCACGCCGTTATCGATGAGGCGCGAGAAAACCAGGGCCAGCCCGCCCAGGATCATGGTGTTGATCGAGCCGCCCATGAGGTTGACGATGAGCAGGCAAACCAGCATGGAGAGTGGGACAGCCAGCAGCACCGCGACGGTCGCGCGCGGGCTTCCCAGAAACACCAGAATCATCACGCCGGTCATCGCGAGGCCGATCACCGCCTCGCGCGTAACGTTGGCGATAGCTAGCTTCACGAAGACCGACTGATCGAAAACCACGGCAGTTTTGAGGTTGGCGGGAATATCGACAAGCTTTTTGATCGCAGCCTTGATGCCGTCGACGATTTCAATGGTGTTGCTGTCGCCACCCTGCTTGAAGATGGGAACATAGACCGAGCGCTGGCCGTCGATGCGCACAATGTTGTACTGCAAGGCGCCGGAATCGACCGCCTTGCCCACGTCGCCCACCAGCACTGACGAGTTGCCCACCGACTTGAGTGGCATCCCGTTCATCGCATTCGCATCGGGGAACTGGCTGTTGGCGTAGATGTTGAAGTCCTTGGAGCCGATGCGCACGTCACCTGCCGGCAGGATCAGGTTTGAGTCGTTAACCGCGGTGACGACGTCGTTGAGGCTCAGGTTGCGCGCTTCGAGCTTCAACGGATCAAGGTAAATCTGAATCTGCCGGTATGTTCCCCCGTAAGGTTGCGGAACTGAAGCGCCCTGCACATTGGAGATCTGGTTACGCACCTCGAACTGCGCGAGATCCTTGAGGCGAGTCTCGTTCAGGCCTTCGCCCTTCAGCGTCACAAGACAAACCGGCTGTGTCGATGCGGTCATGCCCAGGACAACTGGAGGCAAAGTGCCAGGCGGCAGGCGGCGCAAGTCCGCCATGGCGAGATTGGCGATGTTGCTCAGGGCGGCATTAGGATCGGTGCCCGGCTTGAAGTAGATCTTAATCAGGCTCACGCCCGTGAGAGATCGCGATTCGGAGTGGTCGACATTCGCGGCCAGCGTAAAGAAGCGCTCGAAAGTGTTGGTGATATCGGCTTCGATCTGTTCCGGCGGCATGCCGTTGTAAAACGTCGCCACGACGACGACCGGCATATCGATCGGTGGAAAAAGATCCACGGGCATGCGCGCCGCAGCGACCACTCCGACGAGCGTCACGATCAAGCAGACCATGAGGATGAAGAACGGATAGCGAAGCGCAAACTTTGGCATTATTCGCCTCCTCCGTTTGCGCCGGCCTTCAAATCGATCATTCCGCCTGACTGCTCGACGATTTCAGAGGCTGGCGTCGAAGCGGTGACCGGGTTGACCACTTCATCGTCGTGATACTTTTCCTGCCCGCCGATTAGAACGCGATCGCCCGGCTCGAGCCCGCTTTTCACTTCAGCCAGCTTTGTGCCTTGGAGGCCAACCTGAACACCGCGAATGGTAATGCGGTTACTGGCGTCGAGCGCGAAGACCGTTTCTTGCTGCTGCGCACTCAGGATCAGCGCTTCTACCGGAATGGTGACCACATTTCGAACGCTGGCAAGCTCAAGCGCAGTGTTGGCATACATGCCCGGCGCAATGGACAGGTCCTTATTGTCTACATCCACTTCCGTTTCCATGGTCCGCGTCTCAAAGTTCACGCTGCGCGTGAAGCGAACGATCTTGCCGGTAAAGGAGCGATGAATGGCGTCCACGCGAATCTGCAGCGCGTCACCCTCATGCACGTCGCTGACATCGTCTTCCGGCACGGGGACGCGAAGGCGAAGCACGCTGCTCTGCGACAGCCGGACGATGGGCAGTGTCTGGTCGTTGGAGTTTGCGCCGCCCTGAATGAGCGCGCCGGTATCGGCGTAGCGCCAGACCACCACGCCCGGGATCGGCGCCGTCACGGTGGTGTAATTCTCCAGTGCCTGTACGCGCGCGTGATCTGAGCCGGCTGCCTGAGCGTGCTGCTGCGCAGAGGCCATGGCGGCCTTCGCGGCGTCAACCTGCGCCTGCGAACTCAAGTCCTTGGCTTGCGCGTCGTCGAGCTCCTGTTGCGCAATGAGGCCCGGCCGCGTGGCCGCGGCCTCTTCAAGGCGCACAGATTGTGCGTGGAGTGCGGCGTTGAGCGCTTCGGCGCTTTTCAGTTCGTGTTGCGCGCGCGCAATTTCCTCTTGGCTTTGCTTAAGCTCGAAGGATGTTTCCTGCAATTGGGCTTGCAGCTCGGGGACGTCAAGGACCGCCAGGGTCTCCCCCTCGTGCACAATATCGCCAATGTCGACGTTAATGCGCTTCATGTAGCCGCTTACTTTCGGGTGAACGTCAACCACCTGATAAGGCTGAAACTGACCGGCCAGCGTGAGCACTCGGGAGATTTCGCCGCGTTTGGCAACCGCCACGCGTGCCGAGGGAATGCTGGCCGCGCTCGCTTCGGGGCCCGAGAGCCCGGAGCGGCAACAAGTAACGCTTAAGACCGCGCACGCGGCTGTGATCGCCGCCGTCGCAACATTGTTTCGCTTCTGCATGCCGAGATTGCTCCTGGTTCCCAGCGTCGCCTGCCGCCGCTGTGCAAGGAATCGAACGGAAATTGAACCGATGGAGGGCAGGAAGCATTGGGTTGGATGCAGCCCCCTCAACACCGGTTTGCATTGTGTGATTAGCGTGGCGCAAGCAATTCATGCACGCCATGAGCGGTTCCTCGCAGGAACGCGCCGCGCTGAGCTGAGTCCGGGCAGACCTGTTTTTGCGCGGCTCATCTCGCGAGGAGGACCACCGAATCAAGGCGCGATGAATGAGAAGCTAGGAAATCGGCGGAGGGCGAAAGAGGTTGGAAAAGGAGAAACCG
Source organism: Acidobacteriaceae bacterium (assembly GCA_030040935.1). GTDB lineage: Bacteria > Acidobacteriota > Terriglobia > Terriglobales > Acidobacteriaceae > Telmatobacter. The sequence continues at coordinate 8,845 of JASHSG010000240.1, forward strand.
GCTGCGACGAGCTGGAGATTACGACGACCGAAGAAGTCATTGCGCGCGCGCACCGGGAATCGCAAAGACAACGCGGCGCCCCTTGGCATGAGAGGAGCGAATGTGGCGCTGGGATGCGTCGGATCCGGCGTGGGAACACCGTGTTCCACGATCTTCGGCGAGCCCTCTGGCTGCGCTTTTGCGGCGCGAATCGAACTGCCGAAGCCTGCGGCCGGCCCATACCAGGCAGTCTTGGCTTCAATGGCAAAGAGAATCGCCAGTAGGCAAAGGCCGAGAGCAAGGGCGTGCTGTGCGCGCCGACCAGACACGGAAGCGTCGGGCCATCCCTGCATAACTGGAGTTTATCACGCGCCTGCGGAGCCGGCGAGGATGATTCCCAACGTCGGTGCTAGTCGGCGACAGCCGCTTCAGCTACGGCGGCAGCCATCGTGGAGCGAATTGAATCGATAACCAGTTCGGGTTCGTCGAGATGAATCCAGTGCTCGCTTTTGCGTGCGATCACCTGGCGCGCGTTGTCGCCAATTCGATCTAGATGTTGTTGAGAAAGCGGAGCGGCGTTGCTGGGCGTCAACACGGTGACGGGTATTTCCCGAATCGGCCCGGCCCCGTCCATCTCTGTCACGGTCTGGGGAATGGAGAGAATATGGCTGCGAATTCCAGCGTAGAATCCCGGGCGCGACCAGTGCGCTGCAACTGCAGGCCATACTTTGCGCGGCATCTTTCTGACTTCAGTCTTGATCCGCGTCAACACGTGGCGTTTGTGCGCTCCCGCGGCTCCGACGATCTGATCGGAGATGTGGCTGGCGCGGCAGAATAGCAGGCTGACCAGCAGGCGGGCCAGTCCGCACGACGCTACGGGGATGGCAAAGCGAATTAGCCTGCATCCCAGATCGAGCTGCGATTGCTTTGCGGGGTCAAGCGGAGGCCACTCATCGCAGCGCATCGGATCGATGAGCACGACGCCGGCAACCTCGTTGGGATAAAGCAGCGCATAGCGGCGGACGACCAGCCCACCGAAGGAGTGTCCCACCAGAATGAAGGGCGGTTTCACACCGGCGCGGTGCAGCATCTGGTGCAACTCATGGGCAATGTTTCCTGGTGTGCGGGCGGTGCGGCTGCGGCTGCTCCAACCCAAGCCGCAGCGATCGTACGACGCGGCGCACGCGTACTGAGCGATCGACTCCTGAATGGCTCGCCAGTTGAGGTGCGTGGCGCCAAAGCCCGCCTCAAACAATACTGTCGGCGCGCCCGCGCCCATCTCGAGAAGGTACAGTCTGGCCCCGTTTCCAATGGTCACCCAGCGACCCGGCTCGGCGTAGCGCTGCCGATCGCGCAGTCCGCCGATCCACTGATACAACACACCCGCCAGCAGGATGATTGCAGCCAGGGCGACGATCCAAAGGGCAGCGTGCATGGGTCTCCTAAAAGTGCGTGAGCGCGGCCGGGCTGAAATCGGCGCCAGTGAGCTTCGCTTTGGCGCTGCCCCGGTCGAAGATGAGCAATGTTGATCCGTCCTGGCCGCGTGTCTTGGCTTCAATCTGGTGCGCGAACCAGTGGCCTTCTTCTTGGCGCACTCCGTACGAAGTGAATTCTTTCACCGTGCCGGAGTCTTTGAGCGTCTTTTCAGCATAGACAGGGAAGCCAATGCTGGGATCGATCCAGGTCTTCACCTGCGCGTAGTGCGTTCGAACTTCCGTGCCTGGCGTGCTCTTGACGACTTCGCAATCGCGAACCCCGAACTTCGCCTCGCCCTCCGAGGTTTGCACAGGCCAGAAATACTGCTGCTCCAGGAAGTCCTCGTAGTTGAATCCGGGCCCCAGCGGATGTTCGCCCCATTTTTCAAAGGGCAGAACTTGAGAGGTTGACCCGCCGGGATCGGCGATGCGAATGGCATTGTCGCCGTTGGGGCGCATCTCCAAAAGAATATGCTGGCGCATGTCGCGATGGGTCGCCGACGGCTGCCCGAGATCGACAAAAATGCGCAGCTCTCCGGGGAACCAGTGCGTCTTGATCGTGAGGGGATAATTGAGACGCCCGCCTTTGGCGTCGATCGCGACCAGGTGTCCCGTGACGCGAAAGTCGGCATTCTCGATCTGCTTGCGAGCCGTCGCCAGAAGTTCGTTGACGTTAGCGGTCTGGGCCCATAACGCCGGAGCCAGTGCGGCCAACCATGCCGCCCCTAGCGCCCTCACGATTCGATCCTTCCGTCGCGGATGCGAATGTG
>JASHSG010000241.1 GCA_030040935.1 Acidobacteriaceae bacterium
GACTTCAGGTCGCTCGAGGACATGTTGATGGCCACTTCGAACGCGGGATCGAGCGCCAGAATGTGCGGCAGGTCAGAGGCGACGATAGCCAGAACCTGTCCGGTGATGAGATGCATGAGGCCGCGCTCTTCAGCCAGGGGAATGAAGTGATCGGGAGGGATAATGGCGAGCGGGCTCTTCCAGCGGACGAGCGCTTCAGCTCCGACGATGCGGCGCGATTCGAGTTCAACGATGGGCTGGTAATCGACGTAGAACTCGGCGTTGCGGACGGCTCGGCGAACCATGGTGGTGAATGAAGAGCGATGCTGCGCGAGATAGTTGACGGCCCAGGCGAGTAGGATTCCGCAGAGCACGCCGATGGGCGTAAAGATCAGAGCAAAATGGAAGACGCGCTGATAGACGTAATGCTCAGGGATGGCGGAGATGACACCGAGGTCCCACCTTGCCGAGCGTATGCGGGTGACGATGTACCCATTTTCAAGCGCGGTGTCTTCACTGCCGGGAGCGATGGGCTGAAACCAGTTGGGGCGGAAGTCCGTGCCGAACGAGGAAATGCGCGTGTGGCTCAGAGCCGAAGGGACAAAGATGGAAAGCTCGACGTCGGAGCCCTCGGTTGTGACGTCGATGGAGAGCGAGGGATCGACGACGGCGGCGGTCTGGCCGGCTACAAAGACGTCGAGCGGGCGCCACTGTTCGGGCGAGAGCTTGACATTGAAGTACTCCGCGACGCCGTGTGAGGAGATCAGGCTTGGCGCGCCCAGTGAAACCGGAGTGGTGATGCCCTGAGAATCGCAGAGGATCGAATTGCCAGCAGCGCGGCCCACCGCCTGCAGGTAGCTGGAGCCGAGGGCGATTTGGCGCAGAATACCAAGGTCCTGAGGCGAACAAGGGGCAACATGAGCCTGGTCCATTTCACGCTTGGCGGTTGCGAACTGTTGCGCGCCTTCCTCGGTGCGGCGAAGTACGTCGCGCGAGTATGTGAGACTGAGTACCTTTTGTGACGAGACGCTCTGGTACCAGGCGAGATAGATGGACGCCAGGATGGGCGCAGAGATGGCGGCCAGAATGACACCGAAAGCAATCGCGATACGGGGACGAGGAAGCATTCGAACGCGAAGGACTCCTGACGATTGTGGGCAGAACCCTCAGTGCATGATACGTAGGCGGCGAAAGGTCTGAAATCACCCGGTGAGGCGGTAGAGTGACCCATTGGTTGCAGTCACGAAGGATTGCTCTAACGCATTGATAATCAAATGTTTATCGCGCTGCTTTCATGCTCGGGCCTTATTCCGCCGGGCAGCGCCGTGGTGCTGCCGTTTGTTGCAGGCTGAGGGGGCTGGGCGGTTCGGCGCGAGGACACAAAGGCGGAACGGCGGGGCGGCCGGCGAAGATTTGGGAGCGAGAGAGGGAATTAGCTTGCCGGGGGTGACAGCCTGATTTAGATTGCATAAATCACCGAGATCAGCAGGCGGCTATCCCGCCCTTCGAGCAGCGCACGAGACCAACATGCATCGACGACACCGATCCAGCCGGCGCTTCGACGACTGCTCTTTCAAGGTGAAGCGCGCTGCGGCTTTCGTTTCGAGCGCAGTGTTTCTCGCGGCCATTTCAGCGTCCGCCCAGGTAGACCGAAGCGGCCTGAACGGAACGGTTACCGATTCCTCAGGCCGCGCGCTGACGCGGGCGCATGTGACGGCGGTGGAGAACGCGACCGGGCTACGCCGCGAAACGATGTCGGACCTGAGCGGCAACTACAGCATTCCCCAGTTGCCGGTCGGCGTCTATACCGTCACCTTCGATCACACAGGGTTCGGCGAAGTGACGTATCTCGACGTGGAGCAAGTGATCGGGCGGACGCGCACGCTGGATGCGACACTGCGGGTGGCAGGCGGGGAAGAACGCGTGGAGGTGACAAGAGCTTCGGCGCTGATTGACCACAACACCAGCGCCGTGACCGGATTGATTGAGAGGGAGCAGGCGGACGAACTGCCATTGAACGGCCGCGACTGGTCGGCGTTAACCGCTTATGTTCCGGGGGCCGTGGATACCGGCGGCAGCAACCAGCGCACGGTGCGCTTTGCGGGGCGCGGGCTCGACGACAGCAACTTTACCTACGACGGCGTGGATGCCACCAACATCGTGAACCAGACGCAGCGGCAATGGGTGCGGCTCGCGATTCCGCTGGATGCGATCGATGAGTTTCGCGTAGACACGCTGACAGCAACCGCCGAAGAGGGGGCGACCGGAGGCGCTCAACTGGACGTCAGCTCGCCTTCCGGCACGAACCGCTTTCACGGACGGCTGTTCGAGTATCTGCGCAACAATGTTTTCGATGCGCCGCTGCCCGAGTGGGCTTCGAACGGCGAAGCGCAACAGCCGCTCCGCTTGAACCAGTTCGGCGGCTCGCTGGGCGGTCCCATTGTTCGCAACAAGACGTTTTTCTTTCTGGCGTCGGAAGCCTATCGGCAGAACTGGGGCTACCCGGTGAGCGGCGACGTGCCCAGCGCTGCGTTCAAAGCAACCGTTCCGAGCACCTCGGCCGCGTATGGAATCATGAACGGGTTTCCCGGGCCGGGCCCCAAAAGGATTCTGACTCCCTGGACGGCAGCTACCGATCCGGGCGATCCGGATTACATGAACTACGATCTGTTGACCTGCGCATGCGAGCAGGTGGTCAACGAGGCTTCGGCGATGCTGCGCCTCGACCATAACTTCACCCGAACGACCACAGGCTTTATGCGCTTCAACTACGACAGGTCGGTCGATACGCAGCCGCTTTCAGCCGCGGCAACGGACCTGCAGCAGAAGGTCTCTGCGCCGGTGAACGGAGTGCTGGAGCTGCTGCATATCTACAATTCGCACCTCGTCAACGAACTCGAGGCCGGCTTCAATCGCTCCACCGACAACCAATACAACTACAGCGACTCGGGGATCATCTATCAGGTGGCGATTTCCACCGGTCCGGGGCCGGGTTTCGTGACGGAGAACTACAACTATCGAAGCGTCTACGTGGGCAATTCGTTTTCGGGGCTCGACCATTTGACGTGGGCTCATGACCGGCACACATTCAAGGCCGGAATGGAATTCCGACACATTCAGCTGAATCAGAACTCGGGAGAACACGGAAAGCTTACGTTTTCAACCGTCGAGACGCTTGCGGCCGATGAAGTGAAGAAAGCTACGCTGACGGGCGCTTTGCCCGTGAACGATTTACGCAAGAACGATTATGTTTTTTACTTGCAGGACGAGTACAAGTGGCGGCCCAGCCTGGTGCTGAACCTCGGTTTGCGCTACACGATCTTCGATCTTTTCCATGAGGCGCACGGGAAGGCGGATCCGTTCGATTTTTCCACCTGCGGAGCGCAGGGATATTGCGGAGTGGGCGCCAGCTTCGGCGATCAGAACCTCAGCGACATCGATCCGCGATTGGCGTTTGCTTGGACGCCGCGCCAGGGCGGCCAGACGGTGGTGCGGGGCGGATTCGGCATTTACCACGAAGACGGGCAGCTGGACGATCAGAATCTACCGGCAAAAAACGAGGTTCCCTCGTATTCGGCGACCGCCAGTTCGAGCTCGCCGATTTTCTACCCGGTGGTGTTCGGCGCGGGCACGCTTTCACCGAATGCCGAGCAGCGCAACCGCAAAGACACCTACGTGGAGCAGTGGAGCCTTTCGGCGCAGCGGGAGCTGCCGGCGGGATTGGTGGGCACTGTCTCTTACCTGGGGAGTCACGGCGTGCATCTGCTCGAAACCAACGTGGTGAACCTGATCGATCCGGGTACGGGACTGGTGCAGTATCCGGGGTTCGCCGCCGCGATTCCGTGGCGCGGCTCGGCAGGCATGAGCTCCTACAACGGCTTTTCCGCGGTTTTGCGCCGCGCATTTTCCCGCGGCTTCCTGGTGACAGCAAATTACATGTGGTCGCACGAAATCGACAACGGATCGAATGGAAGCGGGGACGGCGACGAGATATCGCCTCAGAATCCGCTGTGCATGGCCTGCGATCGCGCCAGCGGCGCCTGGGACGCGCGCCACGTGCTCAATGCCAATGCGGTGTATCAGCTTCCCTTTGGCCCCGGCAAGCCGATGCTGAGTCAACCGGGGCTGGCCAGCGCCGTTGCAGGCAACTGGGAGGTGACGACGACCGCGCTGGCGCGAACAGGTTTCCCGGTCAACGTACTGATGCCCTCCAGTTACACGGCTGCGGATGGCGCCTCGGGGACGCAGCGTCCCGACCTGATTCCGGGCGTTTCGCTCACGCCGCCAGGGGGCAGGAGCGTTTCGGAGTGGATCAACCCGGCCGCGTTCGCGAATCCGGCCGGAGAATTCGGCACTGCGCCGCGCGATCTTGTTCGCGGACCGGGCACCTGGCAGATCGATTTCAGCACAGACAAGACGATTTCACTCTGGGAGCATGGGCAGCTGCAGTTCCGCTCGGAGTTCTACAACATCTTCAATCACCCGCAGCTCGGCCAGCCGCAATCCACGTTCAATTCGGGGAACCTCACAGGGTTCGGCAGCATTATCACGACGGTTAACCTGAACGTTTCGCCGATCACGCCGGTCGGATCCGGAACTCCGCGCGAGATCCAGTTCGCGCTGCGCCTCGATTTCTAATTCTTGCGGGGTGGGCACCCGCTGCGGTGTCGCTGGCAGCGACGCAATGATCCCGGAGCCAATTGGCGCGGCTGAGATTGATGAAATCCAGGCAACTGGCCCTCCGCCCATTGCGGATGAGATTGAAAGGCTGAAGATCTGCGACCAGATGCCCCGCAGGCTGAGTGAGCAGTCGCCCACTCATGTCGAAAGCGGGATCGGCGCCCGCTTACCAGCCCATCTGGCGCATGCGCTCGAGGATCAGCGCGCCGTAATGCGTCATGCGCTCGGGGCGGCGCTTGAGGGGAGCGGGGAGTATGGCGGCGAGCTCGGCAGACTGCTGACGGTTGAGACGGCGTGCCGGGACGCCAAAGTAGTGCTGGGAGGCCGACTCCGCGCCGTAGATGCCGGGGCCCCATTCGACGACATTGAGGTAGAGCTCGAGAATGCGCTGCTTGCCGAGGACAAATTCGGCAACGGGGACAAGTGTGGACTCCGCACCCTTGCGCAGGATGGAACGGCGCGTGCCGAAGAAGAGGTTCTTGACGAGCTGCTGAGTGATGGTGGAACCGCCGCGGATGCGATGGCCGCCTTCCATATCGTCTTCAGCGGCAATCTCGATGGCCTGCCAATCGAAGCCGTGATGCTGGTAGAAGCGCGCGTCCTCAGCAGCAATGACGGCGTGCTGGAGGTCGGGCGAGATTTCACCGAGTGGAATAAATTGGTAGCGCTCGTGGTAGGGCTTATGGTGAATGAAGGCCTGGAGGCGGCGCTCGACGTGGACGGCGGTGGTCGGAGGGTCTATCCACCTGGCGGCGACGAGGGTGAACGCGGCCGCGAGCCACGCCGCG
>JASHSG010000242.1 GCA_030040935.1 Acidobacteriaceae bacterium
TTCCTGAGTTACTGCAAAATCTTCAATCTGATGGATCAGTGCGATGCGCTCCGCGCCAGGTACGATCCGCTCCTCTTTGTCACCAGGGACACGCCGCCGGCGTTCATCTATCAGACCTTCGCCGACAAGACCGTATCGCCGGCGGCGAGCGTCGACTTCTATCAGGAGCTGATCAAGTCCGGCGTCCCATCCGAGCTGCACGTCTTTCCAAACGGCGCCCACGGCAGCGGCCTGGGCAAAGGCGATCCCGCGCTCGACCAGTGGCCCGGCCTGCTCGAAACCTGGCTCCGCGGGCAGGGTCTGTTGACGGTTGAGAAGCCTTGAAAGCAGCCATCCGCCATTAGCCCTAGCTAAACAGCGGTCAATTGGCATCGAGACAGCCACACTCGCCTCCCCGGGACCAGATCTATCGATCCGCGTGAATTGAAGAGGGCAGGATACTTCCTGATTCCTTGCATCTTGAAGCTGTTGGCTGAAAGCTGGAAACTGGCCCCTGAAACTAAGAGGCGGGCCTCCGGCCTCGGGAGTGGAAGGATATCCCGAAACCGGCTGCCCGCTGGACCCTGGACCGGGTCTAGGTGGTAGTTTCAGTGTAGGCTCGTTTTCGGCAATAGCAAGCCCTTTTTTAGGTGAATTTCCCGATTCGTGACTCGTGTCACAGAACGCGCCATCCGCGCACTGTTCGCGTTGACTCGGGCGCTTGACCCTGATACAAAAAAGGGTTCTACCTGCGAAAATCGTCACTGTAAAGGCCCGGCACTTCTGTACCTCCATGCAAGACATCCTTCAGGCAATCGAAAAACTGATGATTGGCGCCATCCCCACGGCTGCGCTGTTCATCGTGCTGGTAATCGCCTACCAGTTTCTTGTGCAGACCCCGCTTACGGCCGTGCTCGCCAGGCGCCGCGCTCTCACCTCCGGTGCCATGGAAGACGCGCGCAAAGCGATTGCCGAAGCCGAATCAAAAACCGCGGAATATGCCGAGCGTCTCCGCCTCGCCCGCGCCGATGTCTACAAAATCCGCGAACAGCGTGTGCAACAGTGGACCGCTGAGCGCGACGCGACTCTTGACGCCGCACGCAAAGCAGCTCAGGAAAACGTCCGCAAGGCGAAGGCCGGCTTCGACGCCGAAGCTGCGTCCGCCCGCGCGGCTATTCAGGCCGCAGCCGCCGATCTGGCTGGCCTCGCCGTTCGCGCCGTGCTGCCTGCCGCCACCGGGGGTTCCCGTTGAGAAACTCCCTCCCCAAAATCCGAATTTCCGCCTTCTTCTTCTGCGTGGCCCTCGCTGCCGCGCTGCTGCTCGCGCCTTTCCGCGCAGCTGGGCAGGCGCCCGGTCCCGCGCCGGTCAGCGCAACCGCCGCAGGCGATTCGGCGTCGAGTTCATCCCCTGTTCCTGCGCCGAAGTCTGAGGAAGAGCAGGAACAGGAGCTTCTGCATGCGCCCGTGGTGCAGTCGCTCGCCCGCATGCTGCACCTCAATCTCGATCTGACCGTCACCCTTCTGCTGGCGATTAACTTCGCCATCATCTTTTTCGCCATCGCCATTCCGCTCGCCCGGCTCATGCCCAAAATCATTCGCAGGCGCTCCCAAACTCTCAGCCAGGATCTTGAAACCGCGCGCGAAGCTACCGCCGACGCCAGGTCCCGCCTGAGCGCTGTCGAGGCCAGGCTCGCGGGACTTGCCGCGGAGATCGAGAAGTTTCGCGCCCAGGTCGAGCAGGAGAGCCTCGAGGACGAGAAGCGCATCAAGGCTTCCCTCGGCGAGGAAAGCGCTCGCATCGTCGCCGCCGCCGAGCAGGAAATCAATGTAGCTGCCGCCCAGGTGCGTCGCGGCCTGCGCGACTTTGCCGCCGCTCTTGCCATCGATCAGGCCGCTCGCCAGCTTGCCCTCACCCCTGAAACTGATCGCGCCCTCATCGCCGAATTCGTCGCTGGCGTCGCCTCCGGCGCGCCGGGCAAGGGAGGCCGGAACTAAATGCCCGCCTTTGTTGCCCGCTACGCCGACGCCTTTGCCGATGTCGTGACCGACGCCAGGCTCGACACTGCCGCCATCGACCGCCAATTCTCCGACTTCCTCTCGACGTGGGAGGGCAGTGCGGAGCTGCGCGCCTTTTTCGTGAATCCCGCCATTCCGGCTCCGCAGAAAATCGCCGTCCTCGACAATCTGAATGCCAGGCTCGGCATGCAGAAGGAGCTCCGCAACCTCCTCGCCGTGCTCATCTCGAACGATCGCATCGGCCACGTCGCCGAGGTGGCGGCGGCCTATCGCAGCATTCTCCAGGCGCAGCTCGGAATCCGCCCCGCCGAAATTGTCACCGCCCGCCAGTTGAGTGCCGGCGAGCGCAGCACGCTGGTTGCTGAGCTGGCCAGGCTGGCCGGCGCAAAAATTGATCCCAGCTTCAAGCTCGACGCATCCATTCTCGGTGGCGCCGTGGTGCGCATCGGATCCACGGTCTACGACGGCAGCGTAAGGGGAAGGCTCGACAGATTGAAAGAGGTTTTAACGGCCGGATAGTGGCTGTGAGGGTTCAGGGATCAGGGTTCAGGGATCACAAAACCTGCTTGGCTCTGAATGACGCAGCGAGTTTGAACGGAATTGGAGACTGGAGAAGGGATAGATCGAGGAATCGGGAGTCATTCGCTGGAACCTGGCGGAGGAACCAGTTGCCACTGATCCCTGAACCCTGAAACCTGACCCCTGAGGAACGAAATGGCTCAAATCAAGGCAGACGAAATCACGCAGCTGCTTCGCGCGCAGATCGCGAACTACGACTCCAAAGTCCAGGTCGACGAGGTCGGCACCATCACCTCGCTCGGCGACGGCATCGCCCGCATCCACGGCCTCGACAAGGTCATGGCTGGCGAGTTGCTCAGCTTCCCGCACGGCATTGCCGGCCTCGCCCTCTCGCTTGAGGAGGATCAGGTCGGTTCCGTCGTTCTCGGCGAATACACCGAGCTCAAAGAGGGCGAAGAGGTCAAGCGCACGGGCAGGATTCTCTCCGTCGCTGTCGGCGCGGCGCTGATCGGCCGCGTGGTCAATGCTCTGGGCGCGCCCATTGACGACAAAGGCCCCATCGCGACCACCGACACTCTCCCCATCGAGCGTCTCGCTCCGGGCATCATCGACCGCCAGCCCGTGCGCGAGCCCATGGCTACCGGCCTCAAAGCCATTGATGCCATGATCCCCATCGGCCGCGGGCAGCGCGAGCTCATCATCGGCGACCGGCAAACCGGCAAGACCGCCGTCCTGCTCGACACCATCATCAACAACGCCAAAAACGACCTCGTCTGCATCTACTGCGCCATCGGCCAGAAGCGCTCCTCCATCGCGCAGGTGGTGCAAACTCTCACTGAGCACGGCGCCATGGGCCACACCATCATCGTTGCCGCCTCGGCCTCTGAGCCCGCGCCCATGCTTTATCTCGCGCCCTACGCCGCTTGCGCCATGGGCGAATATTTCCGCGACAACGGCAAGCACGCCCTGGTCATGTACGACGATCTCTCCAAGCACGCCATGGCCTATCGCGAGATCTCGCTCCTGCTTCGCCGCCCGCCTGGCCGCGAAGCCTACCCGGGTGACGTCTTTTATCTCCACTCCCGCCTGCTCGAGCGCGCCTCGAAGATGAGCGACAAGCGCGGCGGCGGATCGCTCACCGCTCTGCCGGTCATTGAAACCCAGGCCGGCGACGTCTCCGCCTACATCCCCACCAACGTCATCTCCATCACCGACGGGCAGATCTTTCTGGAAACCGATCTGTTTAACTCCGGTGTTCGCCCCGCGGTCAACGTCGGCCTCTCCGTCTCGCGCGTCGGCTTCTCGGCCGCCATCAAGGCCGTCAAGCAGGTTGGCTCCACGCTCAAGCTCGATCTGGCCCAGTACCGCGAGCTCGCCGCTTTCGCACAGTTCGGCTCCGACCTCGATCCGTTGACCCAGAAACAGCTTGCCCGCGGCGTTCGCCTCACCGAGCTGCTCAAGCAGCCGCAGTTCCATCCCTTGACCTGGCAGCAGCAGATGATCGTTCTCTTCGCCGGCACGCAAGGCTATCTCGACGATCTGCAGGTCTCCAACATCCGCGCCTATGAAGACGGCCTGCACAAGTACTTTGCCGAAGCACAGCAGGCGCTTCTGGCCGACATCACGCAAAAGAAATCTCTCGATGACGATCTCCGCAATCGCCTGCACGCGGCGCTCAAAGAGTACTCGGCAAACTTCAAGGCGGAACTGGCCGCGACGGTTTAGGGATTAGGGATCAGGGGTTAGGGAACATTCGGCATCAAGATGAGGTCAGAAAGCGCAGATGAAAGATGGTACGGTCGTATCGGGATTTGGTGGTTTGGCAAAAATCTATTCAGTTGTCAGTCACTGTTTATCGGTTGACTAAGAGATTCCCGAAGGACGAGACATATGGGCTCGCAAGCCAGATGAAGCGTGCGGCGGTTTCGATTCCGAGCAATATCGCCGAAGGTCATGGGAGGCTGAACACCCCTGAATACAGACACTTTCTTGGAATTTCTCGGGGGTCGAATTTTGAATTGCAGACTCAGATTGAGATAGCTCGCAAGCTGGAGATCGGTGAATCAAAGTTGTTGAATGAAGCGGAAGGCTTGTCGCACGAAGTGGGAAAGATGATTTTCGGAATCCTGGAAAGGATCAAGAAGTAACGTTCGGTGTTGATTGGGTTTTTGGTCCCTGACCCCTGATCCCTGAACCCTGGAACAGAAATGGCAAACGTCCTCGATCTCCGGCGCCGCATCCGCAGCGTGAAGAACACGCGGCAGATCACCAAGGCCATGAAGATGGTCTCCGCGGCCAAGCTGCGCCGCGCGCAGGAGCGCGCCATCTCGGCCCGCCCCTACGCGCGCATGATCGCGAGCGTCCTCGACTCGCTTCGCCGCCGCGTCGATCTCTACGACGAGAAAACGGGTAACCTCTCAAACCCCCTCTTTCTCACCCGCCCCGAAAATCGTGTTTTGCTCATCGTCATCTCCGGCGACAAGGGCTTTGCCGGCGCGTTCAACGCCAACATCCTCAAGACCGCTTATCAATTCATTGCCGGTAATCCCGGCAAAGAAATCGATATCGAGGCCATCGGCCGCAAGGGCCGCGACCAGTTGCGCCGCCGCTATCCAACAGCCAGCTATACCGAGGAGCCGGTCGAATCGGACGGCTCGACGCGCTTGCGCAAGGTTCGCAGCCCTCGCCGGGCGGCTGTCGAGGTCACCGGCGACTACCCCGGCCTCTTGGTCAAGCTCGAAGCCTCGCGCGTTCAGGAGCTCGCGCATAGCATCATTTCCCGCTATACCCACGAAGAGATCGACGCCGCATACATCGTCTACAACGAATTCAAGTCGGTCATCGCGCAGCGCCTCGTCGTCGAGCG
>JASHSG010000243.1 GCA_030040935.1 Acidobacteriaceae bacterium
GCCGCGATGGCCGGATTAGAAAAGCTTCAACTGGATGACGAGATATTTCTTCGGGTTCTCGCGCATGCCCTTGATGAGCTGGCGCGCCTGGTCGGCGGTCTGGTCGAGGTGATCGTAGAGCGAGCGATTCTTGACCAACTGGCCGGCGGTGCCCTCGCCCTCGTTGATGGACTTCGAGATGTTGTCGAGATTGGTGATTGTATCGTCCAGCTTTTTGGCGAAGTCGGGATCCTTGACCAGCTTGCCCAGAGAGCCTTTGCCGGAGTTGATCTCCGCCGTAATCTGGTTCAGGTTATTGGTGGCTGAGCTCAGATTGTTGTAGAGCGCCTCGTCTTTGAGCAGCTTTCCGGCCGTGCCCTTGCCGGCCTGAAGATCCGCAGTAATCGAGTTCAGATTATCGACCGCCGAATTCAGCTTCTTGTAAAGGGTGTCATCGTTGATCAACTGGCCGAGGCTTCCTTTGCCGCTTGAGATGTTGTCGGTGATGGTCTTCAGGTTGGCGGCCATCGATGCGATGTTCCTGGCCATGGTGCGATCATTGAGGAACTCGCCGGCCGTGCCTTGCCCGTGGTTGAGCGTGTCTACGAGCGTCTCAATTTTGCGCACGAGAACGTTGATTTCCTGAATGGAAACCTGGCTGGTGTTGATGACGGACTGAATGGTCGGGGCGCCCGACTGCTGGATTTCGGAGCCGTTGGCCGGGCTTGGCCCAGTGGCGTGGGTGGAATCGATGTCGACGTAGCTATCGCCCAGAACGCCGGCCGCCTGGATGGAAGCCAGCGAATCGGTGTGCAGATCACCGAGATACTTTTCGCCCACCTGCATCGTGATCTGAACGGGATTGGGATTGCGCTCAGGCACCACGCGCATATGAATCACATTGCCAATGGTCACACCCTGAAGCGAGACGACCGCGCCATCCTTCAGCCCGCCGGCGTTGGGAAAGTAACAGCGCAGTTCAATTCTGCGGGCGAAGAGGCCGCCCGAGGAGGCAGTCATGAGAAAGATGATCGCGGTCAGCAGGGCGAGGGCGACCAGAACCAGCGCGCCCACCTTGAGTTGCGACCACTGAATCTCTTTGCGGCTCGGCACTTTGCCCCTCTTCGGGCGGTTCCAAGATTCACGCGCCCATTGCAACGTCATGCAGGGTGGCGTTTTCGCTACGAGAAGCCCACCCGGCGCCCGCGGACCTGGGTATAGCAATCGTCGAGCCGCTTTGCGGAACTGGGCGGATCAACGCATTTGAGAATACCAGAGGCGGCGAACCTACTGCCCGCCCTCAAGCATCACGCTGGCCACGGCGATCTGGGCGGTGTGCGTGAGCGAAAGGGCGGACCGAACGACGCCCAGCTGGCCGGCGATTTGCGCGGCGCGGCCGTGAAAAAGCAGGCTGGGCTTGCCGCTGGGCTCGCGCACCACCTCAATTTCGAGCCAGCTTACTCCATAGCTAATGCCGGTGCCCAGGGCTTTGGCGGCCGCTTCCTTGGCGGCAAATCGGGCGGCGAAGCTCTCACCGGCATTTCGCTTGCGCATGCAATATGCCTGCTCGGCCGGGAGAAAGACGCGGTTGAGGAAGCGCCCGCCGAAGCGATTAACCGCATGCTGAATGCGCCCGATGTCGACCACGTCGATTCCGGAACCAACGATCATCTTGTTTATCAAGCTACAACATTCCTGCAGCCTCGCGCTGCCCCTCGGGCCGGCAAAGGACGGGGCTGCGCCGCGGGATTTCGGAGCGAATGCCAATAATCAGCGGATGCCGTTTTGCAATGGGGAGCACAGGGTGTGTCAAAGGCGGTCATGCCCGTTCGACTCCGCAACAGCGTTCATCCAGAGAAACCGGTCTCCGATAAACAGCACGTGAAGCTGATGGTCGAGGAAACGAGTCAACGGCCGGGCCCGGGCGTTCCGTGGGCGATGCAGATGAAGGCGGTTTCAACCGAGGAACCGTCGCGGCTGGTGCAGGCTTTAACCGGCGCCATTCTGGGCTGCGGAGGGTGGGTGCTGAGCCGCGCAGCGAGCGATAGCGGCAGGGTGAACATGCTGTTTGAGTTCGAGCGGCAGGCCTGCGTGGAAATCTACACGATTTTGATCGCGGCGGGACTGGAGCTGAGCCAGACCGGCCATATTCGACTGACAGAGCTTTGCCAGTGCACACGAAGCCAAATGCGCGACTGCGGCGGGGAGATTGCCAGCGTCGATTTGGAGATTCAAACCTTTCCTGCTCAGATTTGCGACGTGTCGCAGCCGTCGGGGCCGGCTTAGAGGCTGCGAGCTTCGAGCAACGCGCAGCCGCCCGCGAATCAGCCTGCCTCAACCAGCCCATACTTGCGCTGCCAGGATTGCTTGAGTTGCGATCGCACGCCGGCCCGCTCAGCTTCAGTCACGGTGGGATCGGGGCCCTCGACAAAGCGCGCGGCCTCGAGCTTGGCCAGCTCCAGCAACTGGCGGTCTCGCACCAGATTTGCCACGCGGAAGTCCGGCAGACCGGCCTGCCGGGTGCCGAAAAACTCGCCCGGCCCGCGCTGCCTGAGATCGAGCTCGGCGAGCGCGAAGCCATCCTGAGTTTCAACCATCGCGTTCAGGCGCTCCTCGCCCAGATCGGAAACGCGGTCGCCAGTGACAAGGATGCAGTAGCTTTTTGGGGCGCCGCGGCCGACGCGGCCGCGCAACTGGTGCAGCTGCGCAAGGCCGAAGCGCTCCGCGTGTTCGACGACCATCACGGTGGCGTTGGCGACGTCGACGCCGACCTCGATCACGGTCGTCGAGACGAGGACATCAATCTCGCCGCGCTGGAAACGGCGCATGATCACGTCCTTTTCGTCGGCGTCGAGACGGCCATGGAGCAGACCGACGCGCAAGCCGGCGAGGGGACCATTGCGGAGCTTTTCGTGCATCTCGACGGCAGATTTGAGCCCCAATTTCGCACCCGGAGCAGGTTCCCTTTCCAAAGCGGTGAACAACTCCGTGGTTTTAGCTTTTGGCTTGGTTTTGTGCACAGTTGCGGGCGGCGCGAGCCGGGCCGCCGCCGATTCATCGCGCGAGAAGTCGAGTTCGGGCTGGTCGTCTTTCGCGCCTTCGATAACCGGGTAAACGATGTACGCCTGGCGGCCCTGTGCAACCTGCCTGCGCACGAAGTCCCAAACTTCTTCTGCGCGCTCCCCGGGGACTCGCCGGGTCACGATGGGCACGCGGCCCGGGGGCAGCTCGTCGAGAGTGCTCAGGTCCAGATCGCCGTAGAGCGACAGCGCCAGCGTGCGCGGAATGGGCGTAGCGGTCATCACCAGCACATCGGGTTCGGGCTGATTCGGCTTTTTCATCAGCTTGAAGCGCTGCACCACGCCAAAGCGGTGCTGCTCGTCGACGACGACGAGGCCCAGCCGGTCGAACTCCACTTTTTCCTCAATCAGGGCATGCGTCCCGATGATGAGGTTAGCTTCGCCGCGGTTGATGAGCCCACGATTGGTTCGCTTGCGATCGTCGTCGAGCGAGCCGGTGAGGAGCACGATGCGGGGCTTGCGGCTGGAGCGTTCCAGCAGTTTGCGCGCGGCCAGATAGTGCTGCGTGGCGAGAATTTCGGTGGGCGCCATCAGAGCTGCCTGGTAGCCGTTTTCCAGGGCGACGAGCATGGCCTGAAAGGCGACGATCGTCTTGCCCGAGCCTACATCGCCCTGCAGCAGCCGGCGCATCGGATTGGGCGCGCGCATGTCGGCGACGATTTCGCCCAGCGCACGCTTTTGCGCCGCCGTGGGATGAAAGGGAAGCACTTCGCGGATGGCCTCGCGCACCTTGTCGTTGGTGGCGAAGGCAATGCCCGCGCGCTCCTTCATGCGCCGCCGCTTAAGCTCTAGGCCCAGTTCGAGAAAGAAAAACTCCTCGAAGATGAGACGCCGCTGGGCGGGGGTGGAGAAGCTTTGTAACTGCGGCAGCGGTGTGCCCTCCGGCGGAAAATGAACTTCGCGCAGCGCGGTTTCGCGATCGGGGAAGCCCAGCCGTTCGAGCATCGTCCGCGGCAGGCACTCCGGCACCGCACCACGCATGCTTTCGAGCAGATTGAAGATTACGCGTCGCTGCCATCGAGAAGCCAGGCGGCTGCCGCCAAGGGATTCGTAAACCGGAGTGATGCGGCCCACTTCGAGCATCTTCGTCTCAGCATCGGCCGTCGCGTCAGGCAGAATCTCGAATTGCGGCTGGATCATTTTAAAGTTCGTGGTGGATCGCGACGGCTCGACCTTGCCGTAGACGGCGACTATCTGCCCGGCAAGAAACTTTCCCTGGAGATAGGGCGAGTTGAACCAGACGCACTTGAGCGCGTGCCGGCCTTGACCGAGGGTGAGCTCGAAGAGCGGCATGCGGCGGGTACGCAGGAGGGCGGAGCCGCGAACCTCTCCGATCACACTGGCTGTTTCGCCGGGCTTCAATTCATCAAGGCTGACCGGATTCTGGCGATCCTCGAAGCGGAAGGGAAGGTGGTAGAGCAGGTCTTCGGAGGTGAGGATGCCCTTTTCGGCGAGCAGCGCGGCGACGGTGGGACCGACGCCGCGGACGTACTGCACTTGATCGCCGAGGGCAGGCACAATGGAAATGTTAAACGCCCTGTCTTCAGGACGTCTCGCTGCGCTGACTAGCTGAATCCGAGCACAGGGTGCGGAATGTAGGGTTCTTCGAGGGCGGAGATTTCCTCGGGCGTCAGTTTTACGCTCAGCGCGGCCGCGGCATCCTGGAGATGATGCGGCTTGGTTGCACCGACAATGGGCGCGGTGACGGCGGGCCGCGAAAGCAGCCACGCGAGCGCAACTTGCGCAGGTGGAACGCCGCGCTTGCCCGCGATTTCGACGAGGCGGTCGACGACTTTGCGATCGGCTTCCTCGGTTCCCGAATAAAGAATCCTGTCGAACTTGTCGGACTCTGAGCGCGTGGTGTTTTCGGATTTCCAGGCTCGCGTGAGGCGTCCGCGCGCCAGCGGGCTCCAGGGAATGACGGCGATGCCCTCGGAGCGGCAGAGGCCGATCATCTCGCGTTCCTCTTCGCGGTAGAGCAGGTTGTAGTGGTTCTGCATGGAGACGAAGCGCGTCCATCCGCGCAGGTCAGCGAGGTACAAAGCCTTGGCGAACTGCCAGGCGAACATCGACGATGCGCCGATATAGCGCACCTTTCCGGCCTTAATCACGTCGTGCAAAGCTTCGAGCGTCTCTTCGATCGGCGTCTCGTAGTCCCAGCGATGAATCTGGTAGAGGTCCACATAGTCGGTTTGGAGGCGCTTGAGGCTCTGATCGAGCTCGAAAAAGACTTCCTTCCGCGAGAGGCCCTTCCCATTGGGTTCCTCGCGCATCACGCCCTGCAACTTGGTCGCAATTACGATAGCTTCGCGGCGCGCGCCGGCCTTCAGAAAGCGGCCGAGAACGGCCTCGCTTTCTCCGCTTGAGTAAACGTTAGCGGTGTCGAAGAAATTGATTCCGAGATCGAGCGCCTGGCGCAGAAATGGCTGGCTGGCGGCCTCGTTCAGGGTCCACGCATGGCGACCGGGCAGCGATTTCCCTTCGGCCGGGACTCCGTAGGTCATGCACCCGAGGCAAATGCGGGAAACTTTCAAGCCGGTACGGCCAAGATTGACGTATTCCATTCGTTCTCCTGGCTCGATTTTAGTGCGTCGGACTGTTTCGGCCTGCTTTGCGCGGCATGGATTCGAAATTGACACGGGTTTGCGACCGAACGGCGCAACGCCGGCGCAATTCGCACTGAAGCGGTAACAGCCCTGAAACACAGTACCTTAGTGCGCCGCTTTCCGGCATCGGGAAGGCAACGGGAATTCGATCTGTGCGAACATCGTGGGACAACTTTTCTGCTGTCGCGAGGGTCTAAAATTAAGCGGGGGTCTGCGCCTTTGGGGTCTCATCCGTAGGCTGTGCTTACGGGGGAGAGAATGGGTACGTCTAAGACGGATTTGGCAGCGGGATTCAGCTGCGACATGGTCCAGAAAGGCGCCGGGCAAATTGAGCCAGGGAACGGCAACGACGAAGGAAGAGCACAGGCCCGCGTTGATTTCCTGGGTCCAGCGCGACGAAAGGCAATTGCTGCCGAGCGGGTCCGATCTGCTGCGACACTGGCCGGCGCGAATGCTGGCGGCCACCGCAGTTCCCGCTCTTCTGCTGCTGGCCGGCTGCGGCGGATCCGTAATCGGGGGTTCATCGAACGGGACATTCTCCGTATCGCCCGGCACGGCCACCATCGACACCAACTGCACGGGTTGCAACGGGGTCAACGGCGAAACAGGCTCGGCTATCGAGGAATTCACGGCCACGCTGGCGAGCGGCGGTGCGGCATCGGTATCGTGGACGGTGAGCGGCGGAGATGCAAATGCCGGCCCCGGATCGATTACGAGCAGCGGCCAGTACACTCCGCCTCCTTACCTGACGGCAGACAACGTAAAGGTGACTGTGACGGCCACGCTCACCGCCGGCACCGGCATTGGGACGACCGCAAGCGCCGTCATGACGGTGACGCCGGGATTCCTGGAGCCGCTCTCGCCCGAGAATGCGGCCCTCGGCGCGGGCGGAACGGTGACCGTCACCGGGTACATCGCCGAAGCCGGTGGCAGCACCGGGATCGTCTATGCGACTTCGAGCACTCCCAGTGGAAGCGGCGGCGGGCAAGGTTCACTTGGGTCAACGAGCTGCTCGCGCAGCTCGACCGAGTTCACTCATTGTTCCGTGACCTACGCAGCGCCAGGCTCGGTTGCGTCCACCGTGTCCACCTACGTGGTGGGCACGATCGGGACATCGTCCTCGAAAACCGCATTGCAGATCCTGCTGAATACCGCGGGGATCTCCAGCAATCCCGCGACGCACCAGGTGCAGCTGGCGACACCGATTCTGCTGGGCACTTCAGGCGGCAACAATACCGATTACGATACTGTGACCGAAGGCGGGCAGACCTATATTGAAGATTGCTGCGGAGGGACGCTGGGCTCGCTGATCCAGAACTCGAGCGGCACACAGTATCTTTTGAGCTGCAACCACGTGCTGGCACGCAGCGACCAGGGATCCGCGGGCGAGACGATTGTGCAGCCGGGGCTGATCGATGACAACTGCACCCCCTACGGCCAGGCGGGCGCGACGGTGACGCCGGTGGGCGCGCTGTCGGCATGGCTCGCGCTCAGTTCTCCTTCAACGAACGCGGATGCGGCCATCGCCGCGGTGGACTCGGGAGCAGTGAATTCGACGGGCGCGATCATGGAGCTGGGCACGCCCGGAGCGGGCGGTGTGCTGGCCGCCGCGCCTCCGGGCATCTCCTCGACGGGAGGCAGGGGCGAGACCGCGTCTGTCAACATGTCTGTGGCCAAGAGCGGGCGAACCACAGGATTGACGTGCGCCAACATTTCAGCGATCAATCTCGACGTTGAAGTCAGCTACTACGCGAACTGCGCCGAAACCGAGCCTTACCTGACGAAGAACTATACCAACCAGATCGCGATTGAGGGCAATCAGTTCAGCGACGCGGGCGATTCCGGGTCGCTGGTCGTCGATTCAAGCGATGCCGAGCCGGTGGGACTGTTCTTCGCCGGCGGAGTGACAAGCACCGGCGTGAGCGAGGGCGTGGCCAATCCTGTGACAACGGTGCTGGCAGAGCTGAACGCGCAGCAGGGTACGACGTACACATTTGTGGGAACAACGGACCATCCGGTCAGTTGCCTGAATTACGGCAACGCCACGGCAACCGCGGCGCAGGGAAGCGCGCTATCCGGTGCGCAGAGCGAGCTTGCCCAGCAGGCACTGACGCAGGCGCGCATGATGGTAAGTCCCTCGGCGGGCATTCTGGGCGTTGCGACAGGCAAAAGCAGCGATCGCGCCGGCGAAGCGGCGGTGATTTTCTATGTCGACCAAAGCATGAACATTACCGCTCCGCAGGTGGTCGATGGCGTCCGCACTGAGGTGATTCCGACCACGCCTCAGGCTTACGCCGCCGGCGCGATTCCGAAGGCTGCGGTGGAGTCCAGTGAACTTCCTGCGCTCGCATCCGCGGTGCTCAGCCAGGCCGTCGCCGCCAAGGACCAAGTGGCGCAGAGCCTGATGAAACAGAACCCAGCGTTTTTCGGCGTGGGCGTAGGACAGAGTTTAGATAATCCAAAGGAAGCGGCGCTGGTGATTTATGTTGACCGCACGCAGGTTCCGGCCACGCTCCCAGCGACGATCAATGGCCTGCGCACGCGGTACGTTATCATGAATCGCCTGCACGTGACACGGTCGTACCTGGCTGGACAGGTTCGCCAGCAGAGCCATTGCATGCCGCATTCGGCGGCGCGGCAATGGAACGGCTTCGATCCGCTCCATAGCCATTCGTTGCGCGGGGTAAATCTGTTCTGAGCCGACGCGAAATACTCAAGCAAAGCTTCAAGCCGGATCGTTACCTAATTGACCGGGCGTGCCTTGCCGTCTTTCAGGCTGTCGTCGATAATCGACCCGATCTTCTGCTGGTTGTCCAGGACGGTGCGGCCTAATTCTTCGCCCAATTGGCTCATCTGCTTGTTCAGGTCGCCCTCCTGCGCGCGAAATTGGTCCATCATGACGCGAACCTGGGCATCGATGCCCGCGCCGATTTGGGTGCCGATCTCCGCGCCGATCAGCTGACGCTGCAACTCGTTTACTGAACGGCTGATCTGCTCCAGCTGCTCGCGCGTCACGGTCGCTCCTTTTTGCGCTTGCAGACTGGCGACTGCCGCGTTCAGGTCCGCCATTTCTTTTGACAGGTCGGGCGTTGGAATTTTAGCCGTCTCTTCACGCTGCTTGCGCGCCTGGTCGCGGAATTGCTCACCCATGGCGCGATATTGCTTGCTGAAATCGCGCATTTGCTCGCCCTGATCGCGGACCTTCTCCT
>JASHSG010000025.1 GCA_030040935.1 Acidobacteriaceae bacterium
GAGAAAGTCCTCGACGAGCTCGAGAGTCTGAGGAAACCGCGCATCGAAGTGCTGAACAAGATCGATTTGCTGCCCGACGACGAGCGCACGGCACTGTTGACGCGAACATCCCGCGCGGATGCTGCTCCAAAACCAGAAAATGCGGTAGCACTGTCTGCGCTTACCAGCGAAGGCGTTCCCGCTCTTCTCGCGGCCATCGACGCCGTGCTGCACTCCGACCCCGTCATCGACGCCGAGCTTCGCGTCCCGCAGCACGAAGGCGCCGCGCTCGCTGCCATCGAAGCTGGGATGGTCATTCACTCGCGCGACTACGAAGGCAACCTCGTCCGCCTCAGCGTCAGCGGCCCCGCATCGCTCGTGGGCCGCCTCCGCCGCTTCCGCGCGCAGAATTCAAATTGAAATCCGACCTGTCATCCTGAGCCGCATCGAATCGGTCCTGGGTGCCCGCCCTTTTCGCTCGGGCAGGGCAGGAAACATTGCCCCCGCGCGACAGAGCCGGGTGCCCCCGGTCCCTCGCATTCGGCGACCGGGGGTAAAGCTGGGTAGCCCGTCTTGGTTTCTCTAAGGCGGGGGAAGAAACAGTCGTGGCACAGAAGAAGGATTCCGCAGACTTGCTGACTCGCAGCTTTACTATCCCCGCTTCCATCCCCCGCGTGCCGCGCCCGGTTTCGAACCGGGTCTCGGCCCGCCGAGCTTCCCGCCGCGATCTTTACCAAAGTTCTTGCCCCGCCCGTCCTGACGCTGTCCGCCTCCGCGAGCATCACCAAACCCGCCGGCTCGCGCGCCGAACCTTGCGCCTTTGCCGAAACTCTTGCCGCTGCCTTCAAAGCGCCTCTGTCCTTCACCGCGGAATCTGCCGCGCTTTTCAAAAGAGCTGCGCTCGAACGGCTTGCGATCGCCGCGATCAAACGCCGGCCGCTCTGCACGAGGCTTGAATGGCCTGCGCTTTTCCGTGTCGGAACGGTCG
Organism: Acidobacteriaceae bacterium; assembly: GCA_030040935.1. GTDB lineage: Bacteria > Acidobacteriota > Terriglobia > Terriglobales > Acidobacteriaceae > Telmatobacter. The sequence continues at coordinate 968 of JASHSG010000025.1, forward strand.
CCCCGCTTGTCAAAGCTCCCGCGTTTCCGGCCAAACTCTTTCCGCGGTGCTCCACCACGAAACTCTCGCTGCGGCCGTTCGAATCGGCCGTCCCTTCTCTCTTGCGGAGGGCCACTGCGAAACTCGCGTCTTGGCCCTGACCCAAATTCACGCCGCGGTCCTCCGCGAGACTCGCCATTGCCTCCGCCAAACTCCCGGCGCGGCCCTCCGCGAGAGCCCTCGTTTCTCGGCCGCCATTCTTTCTTCGGTCCAGTTCCTTCACGCCGCTCGCCGCTGAACTCCTTGCGCCGGTCGTGTTTGCCGAATTTCCCACCCTGAGACTTCCAATCCTTCTTCGGACCAATGTTCTCGCGCTGCGGCCTGTCTCTTCGTTCACGGTCGAACTGCTTGGCGAACCGCCGCTGCTGCTCCGCCGGCTTGCCCGCCTCTTTGTGCAAGGCAAAATCGCCGCGCATCCGCCGCGGCTTCATCTTTCCTTCCGCCGTCAGCCGCAGTGCGTTCACTTCGTCCGCGGTCAGCTCCCGCAGCTTGCCCGGCTCCACATCGAGCGCCAGCGGTCCGTATCCCACGCGGCGAATCTTCTCTGCGAAATGTCCGATCGCGGCAAACATCTTTCTCAGCTCGCGATTCCGTCCTTCGGTCAGCACCACTTCGTACCACGGATTGTCGCCGACTCTCACCTGTCGAATCCGAGCCGGCGCTGTCCGCACCCGCTCCGAACCCTGCTCTCCGCGCTCGATCGCCACGCCCTTGCGCAGCCGCTCCAGCTCCTCTTCCGTCGGCTGCCCGGCCACCTTGACTAAATAAACCTTCTCCACGCCCGATCCCGCCTTCGACAACAAATTCGCCAGTTCGCCATCGTTCGTCATCAGCAACAGGCCTTCGCTCAGGAAGTCCAGTCGTCCCACCGGATACAGGCGCTCACTCATTTTGCTGAAGAACTCCATCACCGTCGGTCGTCCTTCGGGATCACTCACCGTTGTCACGTATCCCTTCGGCTTATTCAGGACGAAGTATCGGTGCCGCTCGGCTCCATGCAGCAGCTTGCCGTCCACGCGGATATGGTCGCGCGCAGGGTCGGCTTTGCTGCCCAGCTGCGTGACCACCTGCCCGTTCACCATCACGCGGCCGGCCACAATCATCTCTTCGGCGCGGCGGCGGCTCGCGATTCCCGCCTGCGACAGAATCTTCTGCAGCCGCTCAAGCTTCGCCTGCTCCGCACTCGGCGCATCTTCCAATCTTTCGTCTTCGTCGCTGTCTTCACCGTCGCCTTGGTTCATGCCGCCGGCCGCGATATCCTCCCTCGCCGTCGTCTCTGGATCGTCTTCCAGCGTTCCATCCACCGCCGCGATCTCCGTCTCCTCGCGGTACGCGTCGATTTCCTCTTGCCCCGTTGTCTCCACACGGCCCTGCGACTCCGTGTCCCCCAGATACGTCCGCGCCTCGCCGCTGATCACGTCCCCAATCGGATCCAGCACCGGCTCGTTGATTCGGAATTCTCGCTCTTCTTTAACCCTGACGGGCCGTTTCCTGCTCTTTGCAGCGGGGGTTTCCGCCTCGGCCCCAGGTCTCTTTCGCTTCGCATTGTGCTTCTCCGCTGGCTCGGCCTTCGCCGCTTTGGTTTTCGGGGCCATCGTTTCTGCCCTCACCGATGTTCTCTTCGCCTTCGCGCTCGCGCCTTCGCTCGCGCCCGCCGCGCTTCTCTTGGCCGCGGCCTTTCTGCTTTTCGGCATACGTTTTTGCGCGCGCTCGGCCGTGAGCGATTTCGCCTTCGCCTTCAACTCTTTTTTCATGAGGGAAAGCCTCTGTTCCTTCTCACTCCTGAGCGGCTTCAGGCGCGATCTCTTTTGCCTCTCCCGGCTCTTCGCTCGCCGCCTCTTCCTGTTCCGCGCTCATATCGGGTTCGAATTCCAGCTCTGCTTCCGCAGCCAGCTCATCTCCGCCTGCCTCGCTCTCTTCCTCGAACTCGCTCGCAGCCATCTTCTCGAACTCTTCCATCGAGGGCAGTTCAGTAACATCTTTCAGCCCGAAGCGCAGCAGAAACTCGCGCGTCGTCTTGTAGAGAATCGGCCGTCCCACTACCGGCTTGCGCCCCGCAGTCACAATCAGCTTCCGCGCCAGCAGCGAACCGAAGACCGCCGATGAATCCACGCCCCGTATCTCGTTCACCTCCGGCGCCGTCACCGGCTGCTTGTAGGCGATCACCGCCAGCGTCTCCAGCGCCGGCAACGACAGCTTCAGCGGCGGCTTCAGGCTTTTCACAAACGAGCGCACCGCGTCGTGGCACTGTGGCTTGGTCGCCATCCGGTAGCCGCCGGCAATCTCGCGAATCTCGATTCCCCGTTCGTCGGAAGCAAATTCCGCAATCAGCTCGTCCAGGGCCAGCTTGATCGCTCCACGCACCTCGCGTTCGCGCAGCTTCGCTGCCTGCTTCGCCTCCGCTGCGGCCTCATCGCCCGCACCCACTTCGGCCGGTTCCTCGGTGCTCGCGGTTGCCTCTGGAGCGGAGTCCCCGCTGCCTTCGCGGGCTGCCTCCGCCCCTGGTTCCGCGTCGCGGTCACAGGCCGCTTCCCCTTCCGCCGCTTCCAGCTCCAGATACGGAAACACCTGATTCAGTTTCGGCGCACCCGTGCTTCGTGGCGTACCCTCCGCCGTCTTGGCCAGGACCGCAGCATCCCGCTCGGCCTTCCACTCCAGCGCCTCATCGGCAAACAACGCGGCCAGTTGCGCCAGCGTCACCGGTTCCTCGGCGGCATAAATCACTGCTTCCAGCTTGGCTTTCAGGCTCATTCCGCTAGCACCATTCTGTATGGTACCGGATGCGCCTCTTCTTTCGCCCGTTCTCCCGCAACGACCTCCCAGCGCGCAAAAAAAGGCGTCCGCCTTGGCGGACGCCTCCCATCATTGCAACCTTCCTGCTAGAGCGACATTTCCCGGAACAGCCAGAACAGCGATCCTGAAAGCAGCGCCGCGACCGGCAGCGTGAACACCCACGCCGCCGCTATGTTGCGAATGGTCGAGAACTGCAGGCCGCTGTGGTTCGCCGCCATCGTTCCCGCCACTCCGGAGTTCAGCACGTGCGTTGTCGATACCGGCAGCCCGAAGTTGTCCGCGGCCATGATCGTTCCCATCGCCACCAGCTCCGCGCATGCGCCCTGCGCATAGGTCAGGTGCTCCTTGCCGATCTTCTCGCCCACCGTCACCACGATGCGCTTCCAGCCCACCATCGTCCCCAGGCCCAGCGCCAGCGCCACGGCCACTTTTACCCATCCGGGAATGAACTTGGTCGCCTTGTTAACCTGCCCCTCGTACTTCGTCAGTGCCGCGGTTTCGGTCGCGGTAAATTGAGGATCCTTGCTCTTCAGCATCAGCCGAATCGCCTCGCTTGCAACGTACATATCGTTGCGTACGTTGGTCTGCTGGTTTGCCGGAACCGACTTGTATTCCTTGTAGAGCGCAACCTCGGTGCTCAGGTCGTTCACCAGCTCCCGCAGCGCGAGCATGGTGTCAGGCTGCAGCTGCTTCGTGGCGATGTACTGGGTCACTGTCGCTCTCGCGTCAGCTCCCATTACGGCGCTTTGATCGGCGTGCTTGTTGATCACCTGGTCGGCCGCCTGCGAAGCTGCAACAAACGCTTGCACGTCCTTCGCGGTCACCGCATGGTTCAGTGCATAGGCCGTCGGCACCGTGCCGATCAGGATCAGCATGATGAGTCCCATGCCCTTCTGCCCGTCGTTGGAGCCGTGCGCAAAGCTCACGCCTGAGCAGGTGAAGATCAGAAGCGCGCGAATCGGCCACGGCGGAGGAGTGCTGCCCTTCGGCGCGCTGAACAGCACATCCGCATTCTCGATGACGATCCTGGCAAATACCGCGATGAGATACCAGCCGGCGATGCCCACCAGAACCATCGTCGCGATCAGGCCCGCCGGGGGGTTCCACGACGTGAATGCCTTAATCGGCTGCCACGCGGCCAGCCCCGGTGAGCCGAAGAGTCCGAAAACCATGGGTGCGACCCAAAGAAATGCATATGCGCCGGGAATCCCCGTGACCGCGACCGCGGGAATCAGCCAAAGCGGCTTCTTATGGTTCGCGTCGTAAAGATGTGCGAAAGCCTTGGCCCATTTGGTCAGGATGAACAATTTTGAAAGCAGCAGCAGCGCACCGGCGCAGACGAATCCAACCAGCGGCGAGATCAGCAGCACTTCGAACACCTTGCCCGCCTGTGTCCAGTCCACGCCCGATGTTCCCGAGTGCGCATTCATCAATTGGTTAGCCACGCCCACCCCAATAATCGATCCCACCATCGTGTGCGAGCTCGACGCCGGCAGCCCGAACCACCACGTGCTCAGATTCCAAATGATGGCCGCGATCAGCAGCGCGAATACCATCGCGAATCCTGCGCCGTAACTCACCTGCAGAATCAGCTCCACCGGCAGCAGCGTGATCACGCTGAAAGCCACCGCGCCGCTTGAAACCAGCACTCCGGCCAGGTTGCACAGCCCCGACCAAACCACCGCGATGTTCGGGTCCAGCGAGTGCGTGTAGATTACCGTCGCCACCGCGTTCGCCGTGTCGTGAAACCCGTTCACAAACTCGAATCCGAGCGCGATCAGCAGCGCTACGCCGAGAAGAACATAAGGCCACGCGCTCACAACAACCACGTTGCTCAGGTCCTGCTGCACGTGGAAGCCGATGTAGCCTAAACCCCCCAGCAGCGCAATCGCAACTACCACGCCGCTCACCCACGCGGAGCTTTTCTTCATCTTGCGGTCAAGAAGTGACCCGCCCGCAGGCGCGCCTTCCACGGTCGTTGCCAGATCGGCCATTTTCGAACTCCGGAATTGAAATTTAATTTGGTGTTGGAGTTTGAAAGAGGGCGCGTCAACTGTCGAGCCGCTCTGATTGGGGGTGGGAAACTCCGAACCTCATCAGGGATAAACCACCTGTGTGAATGGATCATCAACATCGTGTAAATTCGGGACCTGGCCGGCGTGCATCGGCCGGCTCGGTAGCCCTGCCGCTTTATCCCGGCCACGCTGGCTATCCATAGATTTCTAAACAGGCTACTTCGCCGTTCTCTCGCATCACATCCACCAATTTGGCTGGTAACCTGCGGAGGTTACTGGAGGACGGCAAGTCAGGCGTGTCCTTGCCTCGGCGCGGCCTCAGCCGCCCCACTTCGATACGCACCCAGCCTTTTTGCCATCTTCTCCAGCTCTTCCGCGTGGGCCGACAGCCCGCACGGATGCCCCTCCGTCTCGAGCAAGTGGCCATTTTCCCGGATCATCGCAAACAAGGGGCTCGCGAGGGCCTCGCCGAGGCTCGATTTCCGCACATTGTGTGTCGCCAGCGCGGAAACAGGACAGGCCGTGACATCTCCGCTCGGGTTTACATGGACAAA
>JASHSG010000244.1 GCA_030040935.1 Acidobacteriaceae bacterium
TGGCGCGACTTTACCGTTTATGAGAACAACACCCGCGAGCCATTGCGCGTGTTCAGCGTCGATCCGGAGCCGCTTTCGATCGCTTTCGTAATCGATCAGACTTTGCCTTCGAACGTCATGGCCGATGTGAATCGTTCCATGGGTTCCATCGAGGGCGCGCTGACTCCCTACGACGAGGCTGCCGTGTTCACTTACACCAACGGCGCCAAGGAGTGGACAGGATTTACCGGCGGCCAGAGCGCCCGGCTTCCCGCCGTGCTTTCGCTGGCGCAAGCCACCGGCAGCGACCCCGCGGTCCCTGTGACCGGCGGAAATCCCTTCGCCGCTTGCCCGATTTCAATCAACGGGAACTGCCCCGACCCAACCCTGCAGCCCGGCAAGTCGACTCAAACCATCGGACAATACGACCTTCCCAAGGAGATTCACACCCTCAACGACGCCATCCTGGCCGCGGCCAAGGAGCTCTCGACGCGGCCCAAAGAGCGCCGCCGCATGATCTTCGTGATCTCCGACGGCAAGGAGTACGGCAGCAAGGCTACCTGGAGGGAAGTGGTCCGTTACCTCCAAACCAACCACATCGCCGTCTACGCCACGCTGGTCGGTGATTCGGCCCACTGGGGGGTGGAGTGGATTGACCGCTTCCACGTCCCGCTCACCGGCGTCTACGACAACATTCTCTACAAGTACACTCTGGCTACCGGCGGCGATTATTACGCCGAGGGCAACGTGAACGGCATCGAGCGCAGCTACGCCAAAATCGCCGACCAGGCTCGCGACCAGTACACGCTGGGCTACCTTAGCCACGAGTCGATCTACGATGACAAGTTCCGCCGTGTCGAGGTGCGCGTCGACCGGCCAGACGTAACCGTGAACGCTATGCAGGGCTACTGGCCGTCCGCGCAGGACTATAAGTAAGCGAAGAGCGCTGCAGCCTTCTTTGACTGAGAAAAACGCCAAAGCCTGTGCCATGGCACAGGCTTTTCTCTTTTTTCCGAAACTCTCGGCGACACCGTGCCGCCCGATTTGAATTCGTCCCGCTGCCCGTGCCGCTTATTTCTGTTCGGTCGGCGCGTTCGAAGCCGGTGGAGGCGGCGTATTTTGCTGCTGAGCCGGCGGCGCAGGAGGCGGCGGATCGGGGGTGCCTTTAATCCCCTCGCGGAAGCCCTTCAATCCCTCGCCCAACCCCTTACCCAGCTCCGGCAGCCGCTTGGCCCCGAACAGCACGAACACGAGGATGGCCAGCACGATGATGTGCCAAGGCTGAAGCAGATCGCCCATCGATGTTCCTCCGCGCGCACTAACACATACCGCGCGCTTCTTCAATCGCCTTCTATTGTCGCACAAATGCGCTGCGGCATGCCCAATGCGCATGGTTGTGGCAGACTGGAAAGAGCCGTAGAGGTTACCCCGATGAGGACGCTTAAACTCTTTGCGCTGGCCGGTTCGCTTGCCCTTTCGGCAGCCACGGCCAGCTCCGCCGGCCGTGACATTTATCCTGACCCCTCCCAGGCCAGGGCCGACCTCGCCGCCGCCCTCAAAACGGCTCCCGCTACCCACCGGCGCATTCTTCTCGATTTCGGCGGAAACTGGTGCGGCGACTGCCAGGTCCTCGATCTCTATATGCACGACAACAACAACCGGCAGCTCGTCGACGCCAACTTCATCGTGGTCCACATCAATGTCGGCCGCTTCGACGCCAACCAGGACCTTGCTGAAAAATACGGCGTGCCGCTCCATAAAGGCGTCCCCGCGCTGGCCGTCCTCAGCGAGCACGGGGAGTTGCTTTACAGCCAGAAGAACGGCGAATTCGAAGCCATGCGCAGCCTGGAATCTTCCGCACTGACCCAATTCCTGGTGCACTGGCGGCCGCCCCGTCCCGGCTGTTCGGCCGTCGTGGTGAACTGCTAGCGGTATTCGACTCGGCGCAGAGCTTCGCGCAAAAGGAATCCTGATGCAATCGGCCGATGACAGCAGCGGCCCCATCGCAAGCCGCTCCATCACTACGCTTTCAAGCCGCGAGGTTTATCGCAACCGCTGGATTCGCGTTCGCGAGGATCGGATCCTGCGCTCCAACGGCCAGAAGGGCATCTACGGCGTGGTTGAGAAAGAGGATGGCGCCATCATTTTGCCTGTCGAAGATGATCGCGTCTGGCTGGTCGAGCAGTTCCGCTACACCATCCAGGAGCGGACGCTCGAGCTGCCTCAGGGTGCATGGGAAACGGCCGTCGAAGACCCCGAAGAGCTGGCGCGCGGCGAACTCAGGGAAGAGCTGGGGATGGAAGCCGCGCAGATGACCAGGTTGGGAATCATGTGGATCGCCTACGGTTTCGCGCGGCAGCGCGAGCACATATTCCTGGCCACCGGCCTTACGCCCACTCAGAAGGATCCCGACGCCGAGGAGCACGATCTTGTGGCGCATTCGGTTCCCATCGCCGAATTCGAGCGCATGATCCTCGATGGGACGATTCGCGACGACTGCACGCTGGCGGCTTGGGGTCTTTACCTGCTTTGGAAGACGCGGCAACAGTGAGCCAGTCACCCAGCCGGCAAGCTCGCTGCCCTGGGGCGGCGCGTGACTCGCGTCACAAGCCAAAACCCGCAATTCCTGAATAATCAGGGAGGAACGAGGAGCGCCGAGCCGCCTGTGCGCCGCCGCGCAAGTGTCCCGATGCCTCCGCGCTGGCTGAAACGCGGCTTGCGGCAATACGATCGGCGCCCACCAGGGACCGATCCGAAAAACGAGATCGACCATGTTCAAAATCGTGGAAGCCCGCACCGCCGGCCTCAACATCCGGCAGTTCACGGTGGAAGCGCCGCGCATCGCGCGCAAGCAACGGCCGGGACAGTTCGTCATCCTGCGGCTTCACGATCGGGGCGAGCGCATTCCGCTCACCATCAAGAGCGCCGATCCCGCGGCCGGCACCATCACCATTGCAGTGCAGTCCGTGGGCAAGACCACTTCGCTGCTTAACTCGCTCGAGGCGGGAGACTCGATTCTCGATGTCGTCGGACCGCTCGGCCGCCCCTCCGAGATCAGGAATTATGGCACCGCCGTGATTCTGGCCGGAAGCGTGGGATCGGCCATGGCGCTGCCCACCGCCAATGCGCTGCGCGAGGCCGGCAATCGCATCATCTTCATTGAAGGCGCGCGCACCAAAGACATGGTGGTTTTTGAAGACGAGGTGCGTGCGGCCAGCCACGAGGCCTTCATCATGACCGACGACGGCAGCTACGGCGAACAAGGCCAGGTCACCAAAAAGCTCGACCAACTGATTGCCGCCGGCCGCAAGCTCGACTTCGTGCTCGCTGTCGGTCCGGTCCGCATGATGCGATCGATCGCCGAAATCACCGGGCCGCTCGGCATCAAGACCATGGTCAGCCTGAACTCCATCATGGTCGACGGCACAGGAATGTGCGGTGGCTGCCGCGTGCTGCTCGGCAACCAGAGCAAGTTTGCTTGCGTGGATGGGCCGGAATTCGACGCGTCACTCGTGAACTTCGATGTCCTGATCGAGCGCAACGCCATGTATCGCGCCCAGGAGTGCCAGTCTCTGAAGGAGTTTGAACTGCGCAAGTCAGAAGAGGTCGCCCGCGTCCGTTCAGCGAGCCCAACCAAAGAAAAGCAAACCGCGCAACTGCGCGCGAGACTTGAGGCGCAGGACGAGAGGCGCTATGTCTGACGCGCCGGCGCCCACTGCGAATTGCCTTCCGCTCAATGAGCGAATAAGGATTCCGCGCGTGCCCATGCCGACGCTCGACCGGGAGATCCGCGTACGCAGCTTCGACGAAGTCAACCTCGGGCTGACGGCCGCCGGCGCCGTCGCTGAAGCCACACGCTGCATCGCCTGTGCAAAGGCCGGCTGCCAGTTAAAGTGCCCCGCGGGCGTGGGGGTCAGGGAGATCGTTGCATTGATTTATGGAGGCGACTTTCTCGCTGCGGCCAGGAAGTTGCGCGAGGATAACGCCTTGCCTGCCATCACCGGCCGCGTTTGCCCGCAGGAGAGCCAGTGCGAAGGCGGCTGCGTCCTGGGCAAAAAGAATGAGCCCGTAGCCATCGGAAACCTGGAGCGGTTTGTCGCCGACTTTGAGCGCGAAAGCGGCGAACTGGGATTGCCCGCGATTGCTCCGCCCACGGGCAAAAGCGTGGCGATCGTGGGCAGCGGCCCGGCGGGACTTTCGGCCGCCGGCGATCTGATTCAAAAGGGCCATAGGGTTCGGGTTTTTGAGGCGCTGCACGAGTTGGGCGGCGTCTTGGTCTACGGCATCCCCGAGTTCCGCTTGCCCAAGGCGATCGTGAAGGAGGAGATCGAAAATCTGCGCCGCATGGGCGTGGAATTCGAGACCAACGTGGTGGTAGGCAAAAGCGTCACGCTCGACGAACTGATGCGCGTGGAAGGTTACGACGCGGTTTTTGTTGCCACCGGCGCAGGCCTGCCTGTGTTTCTCGGCCTGCCCGGCGAGCACTTCAATGGCGTCTACTCCGCCAATGAATTCCTCACCCGCACCAACCTGATGCGCGCTTACAGGTTCCCTGAATTCGACCAGCCAGTTTACGACTGCCGTGGCCGCGTCGTGATGGTGGTCGGCGGCGGCAATACCGCCATAGACGCGGTACGCGCCGCGCGCCGGCTCGGCGCCAAATCAGTCATCCTGGTTTACCGCCGTTCCCAGGCCGAAATGCCCGCGCGGGCCGAAGAGATTAGGCACGCCCGCGATGAGGGAATCGATTTCCGCATGCTGACCAATCCGGTCGAGTTCCTCGGCGATGAAAAGGGCTGGCTCACCGGCGCGCGCTGCGTCCGCATGGAGCTGGGCGAGCCTGATGCCGATGGCCGCCGCCGACCCGTTGCAATTCCCGGCTCCGAATTCGTCTTGCCGGCTGATGTGGCCATCATCGGCGTCGGGACAAATGCGAACCCGCTCATTCAGAGCACTACGCCCGATCTTGCGACCAACGAGCGCAACTGCATCGTTGCCGATCCTGAATCCATGCGCACCTCGAAACGCGGCGTCTTTGCCGGCGGCGACGTCGTCACCGGCGGGGCCACCGTAATTCTTGCCATGGGCGCGGGACGCCAAGCCGCGAAGGGCATCGATGAGTACCTCGAAACCGGAGAGTGGAACTGAAAGACTAAGCGACTTCGTCCCCAGAGTCCCGTTGCAACATAGTTCCTTGTTCCGCAGTCCCGCCGCCCCTAAGCCCCTGCCCAAAACAAAGAAAATGGGCGGCAGAGTTTTCGCTCTGCCGCCGCCCTGTCCCTGGGTTGTCTTGAAGTTACTGCAGTCCTGCTAAACCTCAATCGTTTATTGCAACAGCTTCAGCACTTCCTGCTGCACGCTGTTGGCCTGCGCCAAAGCCGATATGCCGGTCTGGCTCAGTATCTCGTACTTCGACATGTTCGAAGTGGCTGACGCATAATCGGTGGCCTGGAGCGCGTTCTGCGCTGAAACCACGTTTTCCTGCTGCGTGCTCATGACTTGGCTGATCCCTGTCAGCGTGTTGATCTGCGCGCCGATATACCCATCCTGCGCCGCCACATACGTAATGGCTTCATTGAGCACTGACTCGGCGTCCTGCGCGTTGCCCTGCGTAGTCAGATTCGTATTCGACAGGTCCGCTGTCTGGTCGCCTCCGCCGGCCGGAACATAACTGATGGTCGTGATCGCAGCGTCGCTGTCGAAAAAGGCCGCGGGCGTCTCGCCCGTCGACGTGTCCTCGAAGGCGGCCGGCGCGGCGGAATAAGCCACGGTCACGTTGGGGTTGGTATTGGTCAGCAGGATGCCCGTGTCGCCGCCGGCCACCGCTGCATCGCCCACTGCAGCCGCGGTCGTAAAGCTCGCAGCCACCCCCGGGATGCCGTCCTTGTTGATCTCCGAAATCAGCCCGCTCACGGTTGTCGCCGAAGTCGTAAGCGTGCTGGTGCTCCCGTCGGGATTCTTGATGGTAAAGACCAGGCTTCCCGCGATGTTATCGCCCTGTGTAGCGGCCTGGTTCAATACCGGTCCCGCCGCATCGGTCGAAAGATCCACAAACTGGCCGGTGTTGCTCTGCTCGACCGAGCCGCCCGCGTCGCCCACTGTGGCCGATGTGAGCTTGGCGAAGAATAGATCGTCGATCGACGATCCGGTCGAAGAAGAATCGCCTGTGTAGATCGACACCCCCTGCTGCGAGCCGGTGAAAACCTGAACCTGGTTGTAGGTTGTCGTCGATCCAATGTTGTTGATCTCGGACAGAATCGACTGGTACTCCTGGTTGGCCGCCGATTCCTGCGAGTCGTTCAGTGTGCCGTTTGAGGCCTCGGTCGCCAGCGTCACAGCGCGGTCCAGCAGGCTTGTCACCTGCGAAAGCGCGCCGTCGGCTACTTGCAGTAGTCCAACCCCCTCCGTGGCGTTGGTCGTCGACTGCGTCAGCGCCGCCGAATTCGCAGCCAGCCCATTGACCAGCGAAAGTCCCGCTGCGTCATCCGCCCCCGAGTTGATGCGCGACCCCGATGACAACTGCTGCAGCACCGTCTGCAGGCTGGCATTCGTATTATTGAGATTGTTCTCAGCGTAGATTGCCGACAGATTGTTCAAAACACCGAGGGCCATGGTAGCAACTCCTTCTCGGATGCCCTTCCGCCCTCAGTTCCGACCGCGCCTCGATGGTTTCGCCGAAGCCGCCGTCAATTCCGGATGGGCCTGTTCGCATCCACCCCCTTCATCGGTCCGAGCCGGAATAACTTTAGTCATCGCTTCTAAATTTTTTTCCACCCCAATTGCTTCGCCGCGATTCAGGGTGTCGCACGGCCAGACAAACGCTGTCGCAACCCGCTCCAGCCTCTGTCCCGATCTCGTGCTGCCGCTTGTAGCGCTTTGAGGCAGAGTGTCCGCGGGCCCGCCGCCGGATTCCTCCTTTTCAGCGCCGCCTACGCCGCGTCCCGCTCCGCCTTATACCCCGACAAACCGTAGTACGCCACATAGAGATACCCGACAATCGGTACCGCGAGCGCATACTGGATTCCAATCCGGTCGGCCAGCACTCCAAACAGCGGCGGGATCACCGCTCCGCCCACATTGCCGATCGTCAGCACGCCCGAGCCCTTGCTCGTCAGTGGTCCCAGCTCGGCTACGCCCAGCGCAAAAATCGTGGGGTACATGATGGAGTTCGTCCACCCGCAGAACACCAGCGTCCACACGGCAAAAAGACCGTGCGAGAACATTGACACCAGCAACAACGCGGTCCCGACCAGGCCCAGAAGAACCAGAAGCTGCTGGGCCTTGATCCACTTCATCACCGCGCTGCCCACCAGCCGTCCGATCATCATGCTCGTGTAGTAGAGGGTCAGCATCAGCCCCGCGGTCTCAACGGCGCTGATTCCCCCCTGCAATCCGAACAGATCCCGGAAAGCCGCGTGGTTGAACACGTTCAGGTTCAGCCACGATTTCACGGGCTCGATCCCCTGCTTCAAGCTGAATTGAATACAGATGGCGGCCAGCGCGATCTCCAGGCCCACATAAACGAAAATCCCCGCCATGCCCAGCACCGTGTGCCGGTGCGTCCAGATGTTTCTTTCCCTGCCCGCACCGGAGAGATCTGCCTCAGGCGCCATGGTGATCGCCGGAAGATGGAGAAACATCACCACAAAGCCCAGAACCAGCAGTGCGGCTGCGATCGCGACGTAGGGGCCCTCGAGCGTATGCGCCGTCGCGGCTGCGCTCGAACCGCCGGCGGCGTCGGAAAGAATGAACCGCGCCGCAACCCAGGGCGCCACCAGCGAGCCAAAGGAGTTCACTGCCTGCGCCAGGTTCAGCCGCGCCGAAGCGCTTTTCTCCGGCCCCAGAATCGACACGTAGGGATTCGCTGAGGTCTGCAGCCCGCACACGCCCGATGCCAGCACAAAAATGGCGAACAGCGTCATGGGGAAGCTGACCAGATTCGCCGCCGGAACAAACAGAAGCGCTCCCGCCACCATCACAAACAGCGAGATGACCATCGTCCGCTTGTACCCGGCTGCCTCAATCACCTTCGCCCAGGGGACCGAGAAAACCAGATAGGCGAAAAACCACGCCGCTGTGGCCAGCATCGCCTCTCCGTACCCCAGCTCAAAAATGTCTTCGAGCTTCTTGACCAGCGTGTTGTTCAGTACGGTCAGGAATCCGAAGATGCCGAACAAAATCGCAACCGCGATAAAGGGAGTGGTATAGTTCGGCGCGCCGGACGCAGCCGCAGGATTCGTGCGCGTAGCCATCGGGGTCTTCCTCCGACCAATTGAAACAAAAGAGCTGCAATCGGTTCGCCAACACTTTACGCAGCGCAGACTCGTCCCGTCCAGCAGAAAACACTGCATGCAGCAGCCCATTGGACGGATATTTGGGCTGCAAAGAAGCGCCGTTTACAATAGAAGAGAATGATCCCCACCCTCACCTGGACCCCCGAAGGGGTCCGCTTCATCGACCAGACCAAACTCCCGCTCGACGAGAGTTACGTGCTCGCCACAACCTGCGAGGAAGTGGCCGACGCCATCGTCAC
>JASHSG010000026.1 GCA_030040935.1 Acidobacteriaceae bacterium
AGGACGACATCGCCGATAGTAAACGGCTCGCCGGCGCGGAAGTACTCTACCGCCGGCAACCATGTGGGGTCTTCCTTGAGCGTCGGCGGTTCGGTCGACCCCGTTTCCTCGATCGGGCCGCCGTCCGCGCCCGATCCATCGGGCGCTCCATCCTCCGCGGCCATGCGTTCAGAATCGGCCTCTTCAGGATCGCTTTCTTCGGCAATTTCCAGGGCCGAGGGTTCCAATTCGGCCTCCCGCTCCGCGGCCTGCTTGCGGCACAGCTCGAGCCACTGAGCGTAAGTCATCTGGCGCCGCGGTGTGAGCCACCGCATCCATGCGCGATGCGTGGCCTCGGTAAAATACACCGGTATGCCAAGTTTGCGCGCGGTGACGGCCAGGCCGTTGACGTGGTCTTGGTGCTCGTGCGTGATCACGATGGCGTCGAGGGTTTCCGGGACTTCTTCGGCCAGCCTCATGCGCCGAAAGAGTTCTCGGCAGCTCAACCCTGCGTCGACCAGTATGCGCGTACGCCCGCCGGTGACAACCGCGCTGTTTCCTTTGGAGCCCGAGGCCAGCACGGTGAAGCGCACCATGCATTGAGAATACAATCAACTGCGCCGGCCGAGCATAGAATCCGCCGACCCGTCGTGCTCCAGGCCTCGGCCTCGTTATTACACAGTCGAAGCAGCGGCATGCGGCGCCTGGCTCATCAATCCCACCGGATTGCCGTCGGGGTCGCGGAGAAAAGCGATCCAAAGATCGTGATCCGCCATCTTCGCAACCAAATGCGGCTGCTGGATAAAGTCAACACCCTTGGCGGCCAGCAGCTCATGAGTGCTGTGAATGTCGGCAACACGAAAATACACGATGGACCCGCTCGGCGAAATTGGCTTGTCCGAGGCACCGATCGCAAAACGAATCTTGCCGCACTGAAAGAACGCCATGCTGCCCGCTTCAAAAAGAAAGTGCATGCCAAGCACGTTCTGGTAGAAGCTGCGCGACCGCGCCAGATCGGTCACGGTAACCGCGACCTGGCCGATTTCATCGAGATTGACATGGGCAGGGGATGAAGATGAGCCGTCCGTCACACCCGCCTCCTTTCGCGATCCTCCAGAATTATTGCCGAGCGTCAGATTGATTGGCCGGAATCTCGATCGATACGCTTGTCCCGCGCCCGGGATTCGAGACCACATTGAAACTGGCCTGGTTGCCGTAGAGAACTTCCAGCCGCTCCTGAACGTTCTTCATCCCGATTCCTGAAGCGGTGCGTCGGATCGCCGACTCCGGCCGGCCCGCCATGCCCACGCCGTCGTCGGAAACTTCGATTGAGATTCGGTCGCCTTCGAGCCGGCTGCGCAAAGTCACGGTGCCGCCATGGATGCGCGGCTCCAGGCCGTGCTTGATGCTGTTCTCGATGAGCGGCTGCAGCAGGATGCTGGGCACCAGAACCTCGAGCGTGCGCGGATCGATGTCCTTTTCGATGCGCAGCTTGTCGGCTCCAAACCGCACGACTTCAATGTCGATGTAATCATCGGTGAACTTCAATTCGTCGCGCAGCGGCACATATGCGTCGTGATCCTTGAGCAGTGCGCGCAGAATATTGGCCAGCTTCACGGTCATCTGGCGCGCCATCTCCGGCTGGCTGCGCACCAGCGACGCAACCGAGTTGAGGGTGTTGAAAAGAAAGTGCGGGTTGATCTGGCGCTGCAGTGCGTCGAGCCTGGCCTCGAGCAGAAGACGCTTCTGCTCTTCCAGCGACATCTCCACCCGCAGGGCATTCCATACCTTAATTGCGACTCCCACCGAGATCGGCGCGCACAGCCAGACCAGCGCCTGCAGCCATAGATTGCTGGCAAGCAACGCAAAAAGACGATGCGGAAAGGCCCGGGCGATCCAGTCTCGAGCCATCTCCATCACGGCAATGAGAACCAGCAGCAGGAACTGGCGGTCAATGCGCGGCTTGATCAGGTTGCGCCGCACCCAGCGATAGAGGCTGAGGTCGATGAACGGAGTGAAAGACCAGATCTCTTCCTTCTCCACGAAGCGGCCGATCAGGCCCGCAACGAGGCCCAGAATCACGTCGAACGGCAGCGCGAGAAATTCGCGATGAAGGACCGCAGGAATCGACAAAACTGCTCCGCTCAGCATGGCCCATCCGGGTCCGATCAGCAAACCGAGCAGAATGACTGTCTCAAATGAAATGTCGGCGGCCTGAAAGTTGGGAACGCGAAACCTGAGCCAGACTCCCAGAGAAAGCGGCACCAGGAAAAACGCCAGCAAAGCCAGAGTTTGCCGATTGCTGCGTCTCTCGGCAAAAAACAGGCGCCGGAAAGTGGAAACCCGCGCCAGTACGCTGGCTACGGAGGCCACCACGCCCAGTTTCACCAGCAGCGTGATCCAGATCAGGTTGTCCGTCACAGGATCACTGTACCTCGCCGCGCGCGCGGGAATCTAATCTTGAAGGCGACTCGGCCCCGGCGTTGCGCTCGAAACCCTGCCCTGCGCCGCCATCCATGCGAGTTCAGACGCACCGCACCGGTCCGATGGCCCGTAGAATAAGAGCATGAGTTTGGACGGCGTAAGAAAGGTCGCCGAGGCGGATTTCCCCACGCGCTGGGGCAACTTCCGCGTTCTTGGCTTTGAAGGAGATCCTGGTGCGCCAGCGCCGGGGTGCGAACCGGCCCGTGCGGTCGAAAGCCTGGTTGCCTTGGTCATGGGCGACATTCATGCGGCGCCGCCATTGGTTCGCATCCATTCGCAGTGCCTCACTGGAGATGTATTCGGCTCGCTGCGCTGCGATTGCCGCCTGCAGCTGGAACTGGCCTTGTCGAGAATCGCCGAGCAAGGCGCGGGCATTCTGCTCTACGAGCAGCAGGAGGGCCGCGGTATTGGCCTGATGGCCAAATTGAAGGCGTATGAACTGCAGGACCAGGGCCTCGATACCGTGCAGGCCAACGAGGAGCTGGGCTTCGCCGCTGACTGCCGTGACTACGACCTGGCAGCGGCGGTATTGAAGCTGCTCCGCGTTTCAAGCGTGCGCCTGATGACAAATAATCCCGGCAAAGTTGCTGCGTTGGAGTCGGCTGGGATCACAGTAACCGAGCGTGTCTCTGCGGAGGTCGAAACCCGGCAGAGCTTCCAGCGTTATTTGCAAACCAAGCAAGAGAAGATGGGCCACATCCTCGATCAATCCGGAAGCATCGGTCGCTGACTTGCGCCCCCAGGCGGCTCCTGAAATCGGTTACACCGCTGGATTCTGGCCCGGGCGCCGGATTCAGGCTTTGGCCAAGGCGCGCGAATGCCACTCCGGCATCGCCGTCGCTGCCCTTTCCAAGCTCGCTTCCGTGCGCGCCGATGAGCGCCAAGTTCTTGAATTATCGTGCTAAAATCGCTGTCACTGGACGTGCGATGATCGAGACTCAAGCGCAGTACGGAACTACGCCGGAACTCACCGCAGAGATGATCCGCGCGCAGCTTGACCTGCTCATTCGCGACGAAGTCTTCCGCTCCAGCAAGCGGTCTGTCGCGTTCCTCAAGTATGTCGTCGAAATGACACTGAACGGATCCGCGGATCAGATCAAGGAACGAACGATCGGAGTCGAGGTTTTTGGCAGGGACCCGTCGTACGACACAAACCTCGATCATATTGTGCGCACAGCCGCCACCGAGCTCCGCAAACGGCTGGCAACTTACTATGTTGACGAGAAGCACCGCTCCGAGCTGCGCATGGGCCTCGTTCCGGGTTCGTACATTCCAAGGTTCATGCTTCCCGGGCAAGCCAGGCACAGTGGCGTCGAAACCGAAATCGATGCAGAGTCGCCCGATTTGCCCTTTGAGACCCACGCCGCCCATATCCACATTGGGCCAGTTCCTGTAGCGAGGCAGAGCCAGCCGATACCGAGGTGGGATCGGTGGTATGTCGGCGCGGCCGCGGTTGCGCTGCTGGCGGCCGCCGTGTTTGCCGGCTACGCGTGGCTGCATCGCGCCAATCCCGAGGACCTCTTCTGGAAGCCGGTGCTGGATACGCCCGGTCC
>JASHSG010000245.1 GCA_030040935.1 Acidobacteriaceae bacterium
AGTGTATTGGTAATGGACGAGGTTCGGATTGCACTTAATGGTGAAAGAGCTGGGGGAGGGGGCCTGGGCCTGAACCTGGCCCAGGGCCTGCGCCGTCGCGTCAAGGCCGGCCAAGAGCACACAAATTGCAAAGATTCTGTGTTTCACACGTTCCTCCTAGGAAGTTGGATTGTCGGGGACCTGGTTTTTGGGGGGGATTCAGGATACTACGAATGGGATAGAAACGACAAAGCCGCGCGTTTGGGCGCCGGTCAGGAGTGAACCCCTGAGACGAATCTACAGCCAGGGCGATCGAGAAATCTTCCCTCCCGGATATATACACATAGGAAAACTTGCAAGAGCAGGCCGAATTCAGTTCCCGCTGGCGGCGCGAGTGAGTCTGTGAAGACTATTTATGCCGACTAGAATGGAAACGGTGGGACTGATGCTCAACTGGAGCCGGGCAGTAAGGGCCTAAGGCAGCTTCTCTATATCCGTCTTGAATATCTTGTTGGACGGCACCACCGCTTCATCTCGTTCATAACCATCCTTGCGCAGGTAAATGTGAACCGTCTCCGGCTCGGGCTGCGGGAGTTGGAGGGTGCACGTCCCATCGCCCGCTGTATAGCATGTGTTCAATTTGTCCTGGCCGATTTGAACATCGACCTCTACTCCTGTGACAGGCACACCGGTGACGCGGTCGGTGACCTGTGCGCTGAATTGCCACGGTGGAGGAGGGCGCAAGGCAAGCCAGATTCCAAATCCCGCAAGAATCACCGTGAGCACGCCCAGCGCCACTTGCAACTTTCGCCTGCGCCCCAAAGGCCAGCCCAGCGCCGGTCTAAGCTGAGCGGCCGCCTGCGCGGGATCGGTCGTAGTGATGGCCTGAACTTCCAGCATTGCGGGCAGCGGCGTCTTATCCAGCAGCCACGGCAGGATGCGCTTGTGCAGCGCCTCTCCGCGCGAATACTCAAAGGTGATGTATTCGGAGGCGCGCGTGTGCTCCGACCAGCAAAGCACTACGGTCCGTGAAGCGGCAATCGATCGCTCCAACCTGCGCTTCCACTGTTCGCCGGGATCGATCGACTGCACGTCGAAAAAGACGCGATAGCCCAACCGGCGCAGCTCGTCGCGCAGCGGGGCCACACGCTCGGTGTCAGCGCGCGAATAGCTCAGGAATACGTCGTATTTGGCCATGTCTTTTTCAGCAGAACTATTGGTACATCCAGCAAAATCATTGTTGCAGAATCGGCTCAAGCTCGTGCAGCGCCGCAGTCATGCCCGCACCGTCGCCGCTGTGGAAACTGTTAAAGAACGCGATCCACGATGCGCGGTTTGTTGCAAATGCGGACGAGTTTGAAAGTAAGGAGACTGTCGCGGTGGCGTCCCAGTAGTAGGGAGTGAGATCAGCGGTTTTTGAAAGCAGATTCGTTTCTGTCTCCCGCGCTGCACTCTTGTTTCCCGCGCCCCATTCGCAGAGAAAACGAAGCGCGTCGCTCCGAAGCTCCTGCCTCGGATCCAGTAAGCCGTCTGTGATTTGCCCGAATTGGTCGAGACAGGCGTCAAAGTGAGAAGTGTCGAGACTTATCGATGCCAGAGCCATGTGACCAGCAGCCCAGAATTGGGAAAAGTTGTCCCTGGTGACGATCTCAAGTGCACTTTGGTATGCTTGGGTCGCCTGATTGAACAGCGCATCGGCTTCGGCTCCATTGGAGCGACCGGCCTCATCTTCCAGCACACCTCCCAGGTATAACTCGGTGAGGGCCCAGCCCTGGGGACTATCGGCCTTGGTGCGCACTTCGAGCGCATTCTGGTAGGCCGTGATCGCCTGTTTGAACAGCGCAAGCGCCTTGTCGCCGTCGGTGTGATCTCCCTCTGCATCCAGCGCTCCCCCGAGGCTGGCTTGCGTACTCGCCCAGTCCTTTGGCCAATCAGCTTTGGTTTGCACCTGAAGTACATTCTGGTAGGCCTGCACGGCCTCATCCAGCAGGAGCATCGCCTTGTCGCCCCCAGTGCGACTTCCCTCGGTCGCCAGAGCGTTCCCGAGAGCGTTTTCAGTCCTCGCCCAAACCGCGGACTGATTAGCTTTGGTGTAGACCTCAAGCGCGCTCCGGTAGGCCTGCACTGCCTGATCGAACAGAGCCACGGCCTTGTCCCCGCCGACGCGCCCTCCCTCCCTCAAGAGCACGCCGCCAAGAGCGTCTTCAATCCGCGCCCAGCCCTGGGGTTCATCGGCTTTGGTGTAGACCTGAAGCGCGTTCCGGTAAGCTTCGACGGCCTGATCGAATAGGGCAGGCTCCTTGTCTGCGCTGGTGCGAATGCCCTCGTCAACCAGCGCATTTCCGAGATTGCTTTGTATCCACGCCCAGCCTTTGGGCTCATCGGCTTTGGTATAGACCTCAAGCGCACTGCGATATGCCTGGACCGCCTGATCAAGCAACGCGGCGGCCTGGTCTCCACTGGCCTGCGCTGCCTCTCGCTCGAGCACCGCTCCGAGAGCGTCCTGTGTGCTGGCCCAGTCCCGTGGCAGATTGGCTTTGGTGTCGACCTCGAGCGCACTGCGAAACGCCTGCACCGCCTGATCGAACAATGCAGCGGCCTTTTCCCCGCTGACACGAATCCCTTCGTCTTCCAGCGCATTGCCAAGGTTGGTTTCGATCCAAGCCCAGCTCGCGGGCTCATCGGCTTTGGTGTAGACCTCAAGAGCACTGCGATACGCCTGGACCGCCTGATCGAACAGTGTCATAGCCTTCTCACCGCTGGCGCGCTCTCCCTCTGCCATCAGCACGTTTCCCAAGCTTCCTTGATTCCGTGCCCAGTCTTGCGGCAATACGGCTTTGGTGTAAACGTCAAGCGTGCTGCGAAACGCCTGCGCCGCTTGATCGAAGAGCGCATCTTCCTTGTCTCCGCTGGCCCGCCTTCCTTCGGCTTGAAGCGCGCTTCCGAGGTTCGCCTCCGCCTTCGCCCAAAACTGAGGCTCATCGGCCTTGGTATAAACCTCAAGCGCGCTGCGGAGCGCCTGCGCCGCCTGATCGAATAAAGCTACGGCTCGATCCCCACTGGCGCGATCTCCCTCTGCAATCAGCGTATTGGCAAGGTTGTTCTCGGTTGCCGCCCAGTCCTGGGGCAGATTGGCTTTGGTGCGCACTTCGAGGGCACTCTGATAAGCCTCGACTGCCTGACCCAGCAACGAAGTGGCTTTATCCCCGCTGCCGCGCCTTGCCTCAGTCATCAGCGCAAGTCCGAGGTTGTTCTCGGTCATGGCCCAATCCTGGGGCATACCAGCTTTGGTGAAGATCTCCAGCGAGCTGTGATACGCCTCAACCGCCTGATCGAGCAGGGCTGCGGTTTTGTCCGCGCTAGCGTATTCCCCCTCCGCCATCAACGCACTCGCGATGTTGTTTTCGGTTCTCGCCCAGCCCTGGGGCAGATCAGCTTTGGTATAGACCTCCAGACTGTTCCGGTATGCATCGACTGCCTGGCCCAACAGCGCGGCGCCTTTGTCTCCACTGGTTCGAAGCCCCTCATTCATGAGCGCAAGCCCGAGACTGTTCTGCGTATCGGCCCAGTTCTGTGGCAGATCGGCCTGGGTGTAAACCTCAAGCGCGCTGCGATACGCCTCGACCGACTGATCGAGCAGGCCAACGGACTTGTCTCCGCTCGTACGCTCTGCCTGCCTAAACAGCACCTCTCCAAGGCCGATCTGGCTGGCGGCCCACGGTTGCGGCTGGCCGGACTGTGTGTAAACCTCGAGTGCGTTCCGATACGCCTGCGCCGCCTGATCGAGCAAGCCTACCGCTTTATCTCCGCTGGCCCGTTCTCCCTCTTCCCTGAGTGCATGTCCGATCATGTTCTGTGTACGGGCCCAGTCCTGGGGCAGATCAGTTTTGGTGTAGACCTCAAGCGCGCTGCGATACGCCTCGACCGACTGATCGAACAGGACAGCGGCCTTGTCGGCAGTCGCGTCCCGTGCCTCGTACTCGAGCCCGGTTCCGAGATTCCTTTGCGTCCTGGCCCAGTCTTCGGGCTGATCCGTCTTGGTGTAAACCTCAAGAGCACTGCGATACGCCTCGACCGCCTCATCGAAAAACCCAACAGCTTTGTCTCCTGTCGCGTCCCTTCCCTTATCCACGAGTGCAACGCCGAGATCGTCTTCTGTGCTGGCCCAGTCCTTGGGCAGATTAACCTTGGTGCGCACCTCAAGAGCGCTGCGAAACGCCTCGACCGCCTGGTTCAGAAGGCCGGCGGACTTGTCTCCGCTGGCCCGCTCGCCCTCCTCCTCGAGCGCAATGCCGAGCCCATCTTTTGCCGCCGCAGCCTCCTGTCGATCTCCGAGCACGGCGTACTTGCCCGCCAGCGACTGGTAGTCGTTCGCGGATTGTTCGAGCAGTGCAAGGCTCACATCGGCGGGAGCGACTGTGCCCTCGCGAGAGCGTGCGCCCGCAGCATCCCCGACCGCCTCCAACCAAAGCTCGTGGAAGCCCTTATCGTCAGGAAACTTGTTGTATTCAGCCTCAATGGCAGTTGCTGCGCTCTCAAGCGTTTGTGTAGCCTCGTGGTACTGGCCATTCAGGCGATATGCGCCGGCAGCCTGATTGCTGTGATCAAGAAGCTCGCGCATCGGAGTTCGAAGCTTTTCCAGCAGTGCCTGCTGCGCCGCCTGCAGTGCCTGCATCTGCGCCCGAAGAGCTTTTTCCTGCGCCTCTTCCGCATCGATCTGCTGTCGATCGGCGTTGCCGGCCTCGTTGAATAATAGAGCAGCGTCGGCGTAGTGGTTGAGCGCGAGTTCCGCCAGCGCCTTCTGCTCCGCCGTCACCTCGCCCGATTGGTTCTGGATTGTCTCAGCCCATCGCTGCACCTGCTTGTCGGCCTCGGCGGCGGAGAAGCCGTTGGCTTGCGCCCATTCGGCGACGGCAGCGCCCAAGTCCGGTTTCTGTGCTTGCGCCGAATTCGCCTGACCCGCGAGAGCGGCGTTCTTCTTTTGCAGACTAGAGATCTGAAGCGACATCCGACGCAGCATGGCCTGAATTCCGGCCGGTCCCATCAATGCCGGCGAACCCTTGGGCAGCATGCTTATATTGATGGTCGCCGGCAACGCCCCCAGCTGGCCGTCGGCGGGCTGATAGATCACCAGATCCGTGGCCCCCTCAATCTCAATGCGCAGGCCACCACGCTGCGCTGCGTCCTCTGACACATCGAGCCACGCCTGGCCTTTGGGGTTGGTGACGTCGCGTGCCTCGGTCACCACTACGGAGCCGTCAAGATAGCTGAG
Organism: Acidobacteriaceae bacterium; assembly: GCA_030040935.1. Lineage (GTDB taxonomy): Bacteria > Acidobacteriota > Terriglobia > Terriglobales > Acidobacteriaceae > Telmatobacter. The sequence continues at coordinate 5,252 of JASHSG010000245.1, forward strand.
CGAGATACGCACCGTCGGCACTGGCTGCGCCGGCTCAGTATGTGCATCTGCGACCACCACGGCTACGGTTCGCTGAGCCGGAACCTTTTGCGCCACCGCCGCGTTCAGGCCGATGCAAAGATACAACAGCAAAGTCCCCCACGAAATATAAGCCTTCAAGAATTGACCTCCGGCGTGACGAATCCAATTGGGGTGGGGGGAGCCTTGTTGATTAGAGATTTTATCTGATCTTTGATGGTGGAATCCGCCAAATTAGGTTACCGCGCCATAAGCGTGATCGTTCGAGACGCTGCACTCTTTTTGTTGGTCGGCAACTCCGTCCACAGAGCAACGTCGGTGCGATTGAAGGTGATCGGCAACGATGCAGTAATTTGCGCAGAAGACAAATCGAGGGGACTGTGGTCCACGAAGATTCGATCCATAGTTATTGTTGCTCGCTCTTAACAGTTAAGACTTTCAGATTTCCGTGATTTTGGATCGCGAAGCGTTCTAAGCTATCTCAAAGAAAACACGGGGTGTTTGACAGGGACAGTGTGTTGGCGAGGCACAGGCACAGAACGACCAGATGGCGTAAACGTTGCTTACGAAGGGTCTAATTCCTGTGCCTCGCCATAACTCGATCCGTCAATAAACCTATTATCGTCAAAGAGATATTCCAGCAGGTTGCGGGACCCAAAACCATATCTGTCCGAGAGTCTTAACCGTTAAGGGCAACCTACAAATCCTACGGATCGAGACTTGGCGAGGTACAGCATCCCATTGGAGCTACGCCAACTCATTGTGCAGATGGTTCGCGAGAATCCGGCTCGGTGTCAGGAATTCCGGATTCGAGATCTGCGCCACCGTGACGGGAACATTGCCACCGCTTTGAGAAGGGGGAGGGCATTAGATCAACGCCCATTTTGGTCGTACTGCACCACCATTATGCACTCGAAAGAGTCGCTGCCTAGGCGCAGATTAGATTCTTTGGGGACGACAATTACTCAAAGCTGTTTTGGGTGTTCCAATTATTCATCTGTGACACAGCCAAGGCTGGCGCCCTGGACCGCACGGATGTACTTCGCCAACGTCCCGCGCGTTGCCTTAAGAGCGGGCATCTGCCATTGCCGCTTTCGGAGGTCCAATTCCCCTTCGGAAACTCCAAGGGAGATTTGATTTTGAGATGCATCAATTGATATCAGATCGCCATCCCGAATTAGGGCAATTGGACCACCGACTTGTGCCTCGGGCGTCACGTGACAAACGATGAAACCGTGAGAACCACCCGAAAATCGCCCATCAGTAATAAGAGCGACGTCCTTCCCAAGGCCGGCTCCAACGATTGCGGAAGTTGGTGTCAACATCTCCGGCATACCGGGACCACCCTTCGGTCCCTCGTAGCGAATGACGACCACATCGCCTTTTTGGATCTTGCCGGCCTCGAGAGCCTTCAGCATGAGCTCTTCCGAGTCAAAAACTCTAGCAGGTCCTGAGAATCGCAGACCCTCCTTCCCGGTAATTTTGGCGACCGCTCCGTCGGGCGCGAGATTTCCGCGAAGAATCTGAAGATGACTAGTCGCCTTGAGGGGATTGGACAGTGGTCTCACGATCTGTTGATCCCTCTTGAGGCTAGGTAGTTCGGCCAGGTTTTCGGCCATCGTTTTACCCGTCACCGTGACGCAATTTCCATGAAGCAATCCGGCTTCAAGAAGCAGCTTACAAACCGCCGGAAGTCCGCCAACCTGATGGAGGTCTTCCATGACAAAGGGCCCGCTTGGCTTAAAGTCGGCGAGAAGCGGAGTGCGATTGCTAATCCTTTGGAAATCGTCGATCGTTAGTGGCACGTCTACGGATCGCGCCATTGCAATAAGATGAAGCACCGCATTCGTTGACCCACCCAAAGCGCAGACCACCGTAATAGCATTCTCGAATGCCTCCCGGGTCATAATGTCCTTCGGTTTGATGTCATGTTCGAGGAGTACCCTAATCACCGCTCCGGCGCGAAGGCACTCGTCGAGCTTTCCGGGGTCTTCCGCGGGCGTGGAAGAACTGTATGGAAGTGACATGCCTAACGCCTCGATTGCTGAGGCCATCGTGTTCGCTGTATACATGCCCCCGCAAGCGCCGGCTCCTGGGCAAGAACTACGGACGATTGCCTGACGCTCGTCGTCGGTGATTGCATGGGTGATGTATTGGCCGTAGCTCTGAAATGCAGAAACTATATCCAGCTTCTCCCCATTGAGATGTCCAGCCCGAATGGTGCCGCCATAGATCATCAAGCTGGGGCGATTCAGCCGACCCATGGCCATCACACAACCGGGCATATTCTTATCGCAACCAGGGATCGAAATATTTGCGTCATACCACTGCGCCGCCATGACGGTCTCAATCGAATCCGCAA